>JBEIMN010000007.1:0-17546 GCA_040378705.1 Acidobacteriota bacterium | reverse complement strand
GTACTCAATCATCCATTCTGGGACATCGAGCTTATTGGCGGGGAGGATCACCTGAACTGCCTGCGGTCGTTCATCGCCAGTCACGGAGATCAGCTTCACGCGCTGGAGATAAACGGATTCCGGACCTGGAAAGAGAATCGGGAGACGATTCAGCTCGCGGATGAGCTTGGATTGCCGCTTGTTTCGGGAGGTGATCGGCACGGATGCCAGCCGAACTCTATCCTGAATCTGACGCGGGCGCGGAGCTTCGACGAACTGGTTGGTGAGATTCGTGAGGACGGGCACAGCGATATCGTGATCATGCCGGGATATCGCGAATCGATAGTAACGAGACTTCTGGAATCCGTTGCCGAGGTGATTGGCAACTATCCGGGGCATGCCCTCGGTCGTTCAAGCTGGAGCGACCGCATCTACATCGACATCAATGGTACTGAATCTCTCCCGCTGGCCACACACTGGCCCAACGGTGGCCCGGGCTGGGTGAGACTCTCCCTCTGGCTGTTACGCAGACTTGGGAGCAAGGAGCTCAAGCCCGCGCTTCGTCTCGCACTTGGATCGGAACGGGTGAATTTCGAGTATGAGCGCTAGACCGAGAGTCGCCTTATTCACCGATTCATACCTTGAAGTGAATGGGGTTGCGAACACAAGCCGCCAGCTCACCGCCTATGCTGCACGCCATGGCCATCCATTTCTGGTCGTGCACGCCGGCCCGCGAACTGAAGAGATAATCGAGGGAAGCCTCACCCGACTCATGCTCTACCGATCAGGTTTCGGGTTTCGTCTCGACTCCGACCTGCGATTCGATCTGCTGCTGCTGCGCCATCTTTCGGTGGTTAATGAATCGATCCGCCGGTACCGGCCCGATCTGATTCATGTGACCGGGCCAAGCGACATTGGTCTGCTTGGTGCGCTGGTCGCGTGGCAACGGGGGATTCCGGTCGTTCTCTCGTGGCACACCAATGTCCATCATTACGCCCGAGCCCGCCTCGCCCAGCTTTTGAGACGCCTCAAAATTAATCTGCCAGCACGGCTTGGCGATCTCGTCGAACGGGCCAGCCTGAAGGGGCTCGTCCGTTTTTATGCGATGGGCAGAGTGCTGCTGGCGCCGAACGAAGAGTTGGCAGAGATGCTCGAATCTGAATGCCGACGTCCGGTATTCCTGATGAAGCGCGGAATCGACGCGACCCTCTTCGCACCGGAGAAACGCGAGCGGATCGATTCACGGCTCAACCTTGGTTTTGTCGGGCGGCTGACAATCGAAAAGAACGTCCGTTTCCTTGCCCGGCTCGAGCGGGAGCTGCTCGAAAGCGGCTGTCGTGAGATCAAATTCACGATCGTTGGAACCGGCAATGAAGAGACGTGGCTGCGGGAGCAGATGAAGACCGCCGTCTTTACCGGGGTTCTCAGCGGTGAGGCACTGGCAAGAGCCTACGCCAACATGGATCTGTTCATATTTCCATCGACGACTGACACCTTTGGAAACGTGGTTCTCGAGGCACTGGCCTCCGGGGTGCCAGCGCTGGTCAGTGCCGGTGGAGGACCAAAATTCATTGTCCGGAATGGTGAGAGTGGATTCATTCTGCGGCGGGAATCGGATTATGCGCCGCTGATCAGGGACCTTCACCAGCACCCGGAACTCCGCCAGCAACTCTCTGCTGAGGCACGCCGCCAGTCTCTGAATCTGACCTGGGAGATGATCTTCGATGGTCTCTTCAACACCTACCAGTTCGCCGTCGATAACAGAACAGTCGGCAGTGAATCGGTGGAATGGAGTCGAAGTGGTGAAGGGGATGAGTTTTGATATGAGTGAAGAGTCGTCAGCGGATCTTGATCAACCTGGAATGGCGATACAAGCGATCCTCTTCGACCTGCTGCGCCATCCGGTGGAGCGGCTGGTCAATCGCTGGAACTGGAAATCGGCATTTCTGAGCGCGATCATCCGCGGTTCGCTCTTTTTCTTTTCGAATCTGGGGGCAGGGCTATCGGCGGCGAGCGGGGCAATGACTCTTGAATCGGTCTTTATTATCGTCACTGCCGGATTTTACGGTGCAATCCTTGAATCATTTCGATCGGCGCAGCCGGCCTGGAAAGCACACCTCGCGGCGACGCTGCTGCTGCCGACGATGAGCCACACCCTCGAGTTTCTTCTGCACTGGATTGGCGGAACTGAGCGACTGGCGACGGGAATGATGGCTTCGATCAGTCTCTCGCTGGTCTCTGCCTCGTTCAATTTGTATGCAATGCGCCGGGGACTCCTGCTGACGGGGACGGAACGGCAGCCATTCTGGCGGGATCTGATGAGCATGCCCTCTTTGTTCATCGATTTTCTGCGTCACATTCTCCTGCTGTTGCGGATACCCGGAATAAAAAAATGAAGACCCTCCACCTCACCAATTCGTACCACGAAACATCCGGGGGGATCAGCACCTTCTATCGTGCACTCTTCAAATCGGCTGAAGAGTCTGGAAGGCGAATGGTTCTGATCGCACCGGGCGCGGAGACGCGGACGGAGGAGCGGGGAGAATTTGGTCGAATCCACTACATCAAGTCACCGGCCTCACCGTTCTTCGACCGCCGTTATCGAATGATCTGGCCAACCAGCTACGCGCTCCCCTTCGCGAGCGAATTACGTTCGATCCTCTCGGCGGAGCAGCCCGATCTGGTTGAAATTGGGGATAAATACAGCCTGTGCTGGCTGGCAGGGATGATCCGACGACGATGGATCCCGGGGATTGGAAGACCGGTGCTGGTTGGAACAAGCCACGAGCGAATGGACGATAACATCGGCGCCTTCGTCACCGGACACGATTCCGGGGGGTTGAGCCGATTTGGAACCCGGTACTACCTTGGGCGCCTCTACCTGCCACTATTCGATCACCACTTTGCGAACTCACAGTATACGGCCGACGAGCTTCTCGAGGCGACGGTGAGCGGACACGAACGACCAGTCGAGGTCATGCCGATGGGCGCGGAGGTCGGGGAGTTTCTCGGAATAGCCCCCTCCGAGACATCGCGGCGTGCGCTGATGGCGACGTTTGGCATCAACGCGACACGGCCATCGGCACGGACGCTGCTCTATGTCGGCCGGCTCTCACCGGAAAAGAATATGGGGCTTCTGATCGAGCTGATGGAGCGGCTGAGCAGCGAAGTGGCGAACGAGTACCACCTCCTGATTGCCGGTGACGGGCCACTTCTCGATCACCTCAATTCAGAGGGTCAGCGCCGTGCTCCGGGCCGGGTACACCTGCTTGGCCATATCAGTGATCGCTCACGGATCATCGAGCTTTATCACAACTCCGACATCTTCGTTCATCCAAATCCGCGTGAGCCATTTGGAATTGCGCCGCTCGAGGCCATGGCCGCCGGACTTCCAATTGTCGCACCGCGTTCGGGTGGGCTCCTCTCCTACGCCAGCGATTCAAACGCCTGGCTGTGCGAACCCAACGCGGAAAACTATGCCACCGCCATCCGATCGATCACGGCAGATCCGGTGCAGCGGAAAGAGCGTGTATCGCTCGCGCGCGCCACTGCCAGCCGTTACCGATGGTCGGACGTCACCGCCCGATTCGAAACGCGGTTCGAGGAGCTCTGCCGGGGCTTCTCTGCCATCAGAATCGGCGAGCTGGAGGAACAGACACAATGAACTCGATGCTTGTCGCCAATATTCTGCACCGACCGGGAAGGACCGTCACGAGCATTGCCGGGGTTGCGCTTGGAGTGATCCTGGTCGTGATGACAGTCGGCCTCGTTCGCGGGATGCTCCGTGATCGCGGACAACGTGACACCAACACCGGTGTCGAACTGATGATCAGTCAACGCGATCAGTTCGGAATATCGCTGACTTCACTGCCGATGACGATGCCGGTAACGACGCAGGAACTATTGATCAATTTCCCCGGTGTCAGAGCCGTGACCCCGGTCGGTCAGCATCTGGAGATGAAGGGGGAGAGCGGACTTGGATTACGGCAGCTCGATGGAATTGAATTTGCGAGCTATGCCGCTGCGACCAGCCTTCAAATCGTCGCCGGGCAACCATTGCCGACGAGTGGTGATCACGTGATCGTCGATATCAAATACGCGGCCGACCATCACACACGCCCCGGCGACCAGATCTCGCTCTTCGACCGTGACTTCACTGTCAGTGGAATCTATCAGCCGGAGACCGGCTCGCGAATGATGATCCCGCTCGCGACGCTGCAGGAGGAGTTGGGGCGGTCCGGGAGGTGCTCGATGATCCTGGTCCGGCTGACAGATCCGGCCAGACAGGACGAGATCGCCGCGCAGCTACTCGCCCAATATCCCGATTTTCGGATCATCTTCACCCGCGATCTTCCGTCACTCTTTGCCGGGGGATACGGAAGCCTCAACCTGTTTCTCAATCTGGTCACCGCGCTCGCGGCGGTCATCAGCCTTCTCGTCATTTCACTGACCATGTTCACGACCGTCACGGAGAGAACCCGGCAGATCGGCATTCTCAAATCCCTCGGTGCATCGAAAAGGTACATCATCGGCCTCTTCCTCAGGGAAGCACTTCTGATCTGCGGGCTGGGAATCGGGGCCGGTCTGCTGGCCTCGCTGCTGATCAGGAAGCTCCTTGTCTTAAATTTTGGCCTGACGGTTTCGTGGGAGTCCGACTATGTCGGATACGCCGCTCTCGGAGCAATCCTGAGCGGGCTCGCCGGCGCATCATACCCGGCCTGGCGCGCCGCGCGGCTCGACGCAGTCGAGGCACTGAGTTATGAATAAAATTACAATCATCCTGAGCGTCGACGACATCTTCAACCGCCTGCTGACCTTTGGTCATCGCCAGTATGGTGAAGAGGTAACCGAACTTGAACATGCGCTGCAGTCCGCAATGCTTGCCAACGATTGCGGCGAGCCACACGCGCTTGTTGCCGCATGTCTCCTGCACGATTACGGCCATCTTCTGCATGACCTTGGTGAGGAGATAGCCGGGACCGGAATCGATGCCCGGCACGAGATGATCGGCGCCGCGAGCCTCGCCTCATCGTTTCCAGCCGCCGTGGTTGAACCGATTCGTCTCCACGTTGCGGCCAAACGATACCTCTACCAGCAGGACGAATCCTATTTCAAGTCGCTCTCCGCCGCCTCCAGACAGAGCCTGGCGCTCCAGGGCGGCCCGATGACGGAGGCGGAAATAATTGAATTCGAGGAGCTGGAATATCATCAGGAAGCCATCAGACTCCGTCATTACGACGATCGCGCCAAGATTCAGCATCTGGTCGTCCCACCACTCGAAACCTATCGGACAATGCTCGAATCGTTACGCATCTCACCGCGGGTCCACGAATCATGAAACTGCCAACGCTTCACTCACCAATCACCAGCTCCAACGGCTGGAGAACATCAGTCTGGACCGTCGTGGCAGCCTTTGGCACCTATTTTTGCATGTACGGATTTCGCAAACCCTTCGCATCGGCAGAATATGCAGGAATCATCATCTGGGGCCTCAGTTACAAGTCTGTCCTCATAACTTCGCAGGTACTGGGGTACATGAGTTCAAAATTCCTCGGTATTCGCTTTGTTACCGGCCTCAGGGCAGAGTATCGGGTACCGGGAATAATAGTGCTGATAAGTATTTCCGAACTGGCATTGTTTCTGAACGGAATGGCGGCACCGCCGTGGAATGTGGTATTTCTCTTTCTTAACGGACTGCCGCTTGGAATGGTCTTCGGGCTGGTGCTTGGCTTCCTCGAAGGCCGTCAAACTACTGAGGCATTGACCGCCGGTCTTTGTGCGAGTTTCATCCTCGCCGATGGAGTCAGTAAATCGGCCGGAGCCTGGTTACTGAGTTTCGGTATTTCGGAGTTCTGGATGCCATTTACAGCCGGGCTGATATTCCTGCCACCGCTGCTCATCTTCACGGCAATGCTGAAAAAAGTACCACCTCCGACAAATGAAGATATTGCACAACGCTGTGAAAGGCCACCTCTCGATCGGGCTGAACGGCGTAAGATCTTCCTGAAAAACTCGCCTGGCCTGACACTATTGATCGGGACGTACCTTTTTTTGACAATCCTGCGGAGTGTGCGCGCCGATTTTGCGCCGGAGATCTGGAGAGGACTCGGCTATTCCGGACAGTCCAATCTCTTCACCCAATCGGAGCTGATCGTCACATTGGGAGTGGTCTTCGCGAATGGAATGGCGATACTTATTCGAGACAACCGGCGTGCCTTTTTTACCGCGCTCGGCGTGGGTATTACCGGATTTATGATTGCCGGCTATGGAATACTCGGCTGGCGAAAGGGATGGATTGACGGCTTTGACCTGATGGTACTTCTCGGGCTTGGACTCTACCTCCCATATGTCGCAGTCCATACGACAATCTTTGAACGCCTAATCGCCATGACCGGCGATCGCGGTAATCTTGGATACCTGATCTACCTTGCGGATTCATTTGGCTATCTGGGATATGTCGGGGTAATGCTTGTGCGAAGCTTCCGACCTCGGGGACAAGGTTTGGCAGGTGAAAATTTTCTCGACTTTTTTATACCAGTGGCGACAATCCTTGTCATCCTGGCGGGTTTAATGCTGGTTGGGAGCTGGATCTATTTTGACAGAAAAATGTTCCGGTCATCGGCCGACCTGGTCGCTCCGACATTACAGTAAGCATTGATAGGAGGAGGTAAACGATGGAGCAGTTTGACGATGCCATAGTTGGTGCCGGGATCATGGGTCTGGCCCATGCCTACGCCCTGGCACGACGTGGAAGACGAGTCGTCGTCTTCGAGAGGAATCACAAGGCGCAGAGCGCCTCGGTTCGTAACTTTGGCATGCTTTGGCCAATTGGCCAGCCAGCGGGACTGCCGCGACAGGTGGCGATGCGGAGTCGGGCGATCTGGATGGATATTCTTGCACAAAGCGGACTCTGGCATAACTTAACCGGATCACTTCACCTTGCCTATCGGGAAGATGAAGAGGCAGTTCTTGCCGAATTCATCGAAAGCGCTCCGAGCGGAGGATACGATTGCAGTTGGATCTCACCATTCGAAGTATCGGCACGGGCTCCATTTGTCAATCCGCACAGGCTTCGTGGGGCTCTCTGGTCGCCAACCGAAATCTGTATCGATCCGCGTGAAGTGGTCGCCAATCTGCCGCAGTGGCTGAGCGAGAATTACGGCGTCAGATTCGAGTTCAGCACGACTGTCACCAATTACGACCAGCCATTGGTGAGGGCCGGCGGTAAAGATTGGCGGGCGGGTAATCTCTATGTCTGTTCCGGAGAAGATTTCCTGACTCTCTATCCTGAAACATTTGCGACGAGCGGACTCTACCGCGTCAAATTGCAGATGATGAGAACGCAGGCCTACGAAAACACGGTCCGTATCGGCCCGATGCTCGCCGCAGGGCTGACGCTCTGCCATTATAAAAATTTTCAGGACTGCCCTTCCCTTCCGGCACTGCGTGAAAGATACAGGACGGAGATGCCGGAATATGTGAAGTATGGCATCCACGTCATGGCCTCGCAGCATTCAGGCGGTGAAATAACCCTTGGTGATTCGCACGAGTATGACGCAGCGATCTCCCCGTTTGACAAAGAGGAGATAAACGACCTGATACTTCGCTACCTGTCGACGTTTCTGAAGCTGCCGGATATGAGGATTGCTGAGCGCTGGAACGGCATCTACGCTGCACATCCGCACGAACTCTGCTGGACTGGTGAACCGGCTCCGGGTGTGTTGATCGTCGGCAGCCCGAGCGGGCGAGGCATGACCATGTCGTTCGGCATCGCCGATCGATTGGTCAGAAAGATTCTTGGGGAGGTTGAAGATGCAGTATAAGCTGGCCGTCTTTGATATGGCTGGAACAACTGTCTCCGAGGGTGGAGCGGTATATCGCGCCCTCGAGCTGACATTGGAAGAGCGCGGGATCCTGGTTACGAGCGAGGCGATCCACCAGGTCAAGGGAACCGACAAGCGCGAAGCGCTGCGTGTGCTGATTGAGGGATCACCACTCGTCGAGCAACTGCTGCCGGAACTCTCCAATCTGCACGAAAGGTTCGTCGAGCGGATGATCGAGCACTACCGGACGAGTCCACTGGTCGGCGAGGTTGCCGGAACAGCCGCGACATTTCGCTGGCTGCGCGAACGTGGCGTGAAGGTCGCGCTCAATACCGGATTCAGCCGGCAGATCGCCGCAGTGCTGATCGATCGCCTCGGATGGGAACGGGACGGACTGATCGACGGATCGATCACCAGTGACGAGGTCGAACGCGGGCGGCCAGCCCCGTACATGATCACGAAACTGATGGACCGTTTCGGCATTAATGATCCGTCGCAGGTGATCAAAGTGGGCGATGCTCCAAGCGATCTGCTTGAAGGTTATAACGCTTCTTGCGGTCTGGTAATCGGGGTCCTCGGCGGATCCAGCACCCGTGAGGAGTTGGAAGGGCTGCCCCACGACCATCTGATCGACACGGTCGCCGACATCCCGGCGCTACTCTCGACCATACCAGTCCTGAATTGATGATCGCGGAGAGCGGTCCTTCCAGAGGTCGCGTCTCAGCCCTCGAACCTGGCCACGATCGCATCCCATAGGGCGATCCGCGACTCGAGCGCGGCGCGTGCGGCCACGACCGCTTCGTTGTAGCGGGCTGGCTGCCCATCACACAGTATCTCGATCATTCGTCGGGCGAGTGGGCCGTGGTGGCCGCCATCCACCTCGACGTGCCGTTCGAGGTAGTATCGCAGATCGGCGAGATCGCCTCCCTCCGTCCCTGCCAGACGATCGAGCATCCCAAGGAACATCGTCGGGATCACATCTTCCCTTCCGAAAGTGAAGACGCTCGCAATCTCGTGCAGCCTCCCCTCGGTGATGACGCGAAAGGTCTGGCGCACAAATCGTGCGCAGGCCTCGGGAGCCCCGGCCACGTCGAGTGCCGCGTCGACCGTCCTGCCGTCGCCGAGCAGCCCGATAAAACTCTCGATCCGCTCCGTCCCTGCCCCGAGCCCCTTCATTGCCGTGAGGTACATCTCAAAATGGCTCGTCCGCTGTCCGTGCCGGTCGAGGTCGCTCTCCTCGCCAACGACGATGTCATTTATCAGATAGCGGATCTCCGGATCGCCAACCGGCCGCCAGGGTGGGGCAACGGAGGTGAGACGACTCTGCAGCGCTTTGACCAGCGACATGAAGTCCCAGACCGCCCAGACGTGGTGCTTCATGAAGATGGCGATATTGTGGTGGCTGGTCAGGCGTCCATAGAGTTCATGCTGACGCAACCTTGTCCGCAGATCGTCGAGGGTATCAAACGCGCTCAGACTATTCTGATAGGCCTCCTGCTGGATCATCTCCTGAATCTCCTCTCCTGATTTACCCAAAGGTTTCCAAAAATAAAAGAGTACTCCATCGGAATGCACAATAAAAACGGAGAAAGCAGCCTGTACTGTATTTGAACATTTACTGTCAGGGAGATCGCATTTTGCGAGTGGAAATCCTCCGTGTGCGGGGGGGGGCGCGGGCCTCCGGCCCGCATGTCCTCACCTTTCACAGCGGCCACTTAGCGGCACTCAGCAGTAGCAGCACAAGGCCCAGCTCTGGCAGCAGTTTCTCCGTTTCATTTTATCTCAAAGCAGCTCTGTGCCGGTGACATGCGGACCGGAGGTCCGCGCACCCAGCCCACGCTTCCGGCCCGCATGTCCTCACCTTTCATCACGACCACTCAGCGCGACTCAGGTGATATCGCGTATACCCCGGCCACTTCTGAGCCTTGATCCAAATTAAAAAAATCGGCGATGGAGTATCCCCCCACCGCCGATCAGGACAGATCTTTCACCATCCGTGTTCACACCTGCCTGACGCTACTCTGTCAGAATGTGATTCGCGCTCCAATCTGCAACTGCCGTGGACCACCGAAGCGGGCCGTTGATGGAGCAGTAAATGGCTCACCCTGCAGCGGGAAACTGGTCGGTGGGGCGATTGTCGCCAGCCCATTACCGCTGTTACCAAAGAGACTGATCCCGTCGACTCCAAAGTTCTTATTCGATGCACGGGTCAGATTGAAAGCCTCGACCGTCAGCGCTACCGCCATCGACTCACGAATCCGGAAAGACTTCAAAATCCGCAGATCAAGGTTGAAAAAGTTCGGCTGCCGAAAACTGTTGCGACCGACGACCCGGCCACCGATAACAGCTCGATCATTATCAGGATTTGCGTCACCCTGAATATCATCACCCACCATCGCCGTGTACGGGAACCCGGAACGTGTGATAACGATTGCGCTAATCGTAAACCCAGCCCCAAGATCGACCAGCCCATTGATATTAAAATTGTGCCGAACATCCTGTTTGGATGGTCCCGCCTCTGCCTTCAAATCAAATGGATTGAGCGTCGTCTCGCGTGAGAAATTGCGTTCGTTTGAGTCATCATCCCGGTTGTGGGAATAAGTGTAGTTGGCGCCAAAGAGATACCGACGCGCAAAGCGTCGCTGGAGGTTGATGACCAGCGCATCATAGCTCGCGTGAGCTGACGATTCGTTGACCGAGAAGATGCCAATGGCTGGATTGGGACGCGGGTTGGTGAAGCGTGGATAGCCTGTTGCAGCATCGATCACCGGCGCGCCAAGATTGCGATCGACCCGACGCTGAAGACTCCAGGCTGAACTGTGAAGGTAGCCAATCGAGAGTGTCAGGTCGTTACCAAGACGATGGTCAAGATTGGCCGAAGTCTGAAAGGTGCGTGGATTCCGAAAATCCGGCTGGAAACCAAAGGCCCTCGTCTGAACACGGTTCCCGATACCACTCGGAAGAACCGGAATCGCGGTCAGAATATTCGGGTACCTGACGATCGCCCCCGGGCCGCGGAAGACGCAGTTGTCCGGAATTGCCGCGTCGAGCGCCGTCCGGCAGCCACCACTACGCTCGTCAAAACTGTAGTCTTTCGTCACCAGATCGTTGTTGGTGAAGACACGGTGGAAGAGGGTTGCCGGAGTCCTTGAATCGTAAATTCCAGCGGAGAGCCGAAGGATCGTGCGTCCTTTGTTGCCCGCATCCCAGGCAAGTCCAAGGCGCGGCTGCCACATCGCCAGATCGTTTGGAATAAAGGTCGTCATGGGAAGTGCCGTGTTCGGACGGGGCGGCTGTGGATTCCACTGGCCTTCCCAGCGCAGACCAGCGGTGAGGGTGATCGATGACGTCAGCTTAACCCGATCCTGAATGAAGGCCGCCAGCTCATTCTGTGTCCCCTCAGCGACTATCAGGCTCGGATCGATGACGACCGTCTGGGTCAGGCGACGCGGAATAGCATTTAGAAAATCGGCGAGACTGCTGAACCGCCACTGCCCGAGAAAGTCAGACTGACGCTGGGCCTTGAAATCGTTCCGGTTGTAATCGACACCAAAGCGGAGGCGATGGGCCCCGGCGTTGAGGGAAAGGTTGTCGGAGAACTGGTAACGCAGTGTCTCATAGCGGCGCGGCCGACTGCCCGAATTACCAAAGCGGCCAAAGTTGTCGACACGAATCTCGGGTCCAGTCGTGTTCGGATCTTCGCGCCGACGATCGGTCGCCACCTGCGCCCGAAGCTCATTGACCATCGTCGGACTAAGAACTGAGACGAGGCTCGTTTTAAGTCCATTACTGCTGGCCGCAGCTCCATAGTTGGTCGCTGCAAAGTTGTCTGTCAGGGTCGTGCCATCCGCCAGTGCGCCGAAGTTGTCACCACGAAAGCGTGAATATGTATACTGAACATTCAGCGTCTGGCTTGATGAAAGGATAAAGTCGGTGCGACCAAAGAAGGCGGTCGGATTGTTTGAGCTCTCGTGCTCCCCCTGCAACCCAAGGATGCTGTCCGGCACCTTGAGACCAGCCGCCGGCGTCCCGAATCTGACAAAGTATGGAATCCGAAGGAAGTTCTGCTCGAATCCAAAGAAGAAGAAGGCGCGGTTAGGACGAAGCGGTCCACCGATCGAACCACCAAACTGATTCTGATGGTTGTTGCCCTTGTTGTTGAAGGCGTCACGCGAGGTGAGATCAGGATTGCGATTGAGGTAGAAGGCCTCGCCGTGAAGTTCATTCGAGCCGGACTTTGTTACGGCATTGACGAAGCCCCCGCCAGTGCGGCCCACCTCGGCCGAAGCACCCGATCGTACTACCTGGAACTCACGGATTGCCGTTTGCGGAAAGGTGAAGATCGCATCGTTGCCGCCCCGCTGGTTCCCCTGCAGCGCATCGTTGAAGTCTGCTCCATCGATCGAGATGTTCGAGTTGATCGAACGCTGCCCGGCAATAACCAGTCCCTTGCGATCGGACTCCTGAATGATGCCCGGGGTAAGCTGGATCAGGTCGGTGAAATTACGACCACGGATCGGGAGATCGGTCACCGCTCGTTTATCGATCGTCGTCCCGGCTGCCGACTCTTCCGGATCGACAACAGTCTGGTCCGAAGTGACGACGACCTCTTCACGGACGGTGGCGAGTGGCAGCATCAGATCGATCCGTTCAGTCTGGCCGACGCTCAACTGAACCGCCTCACGCCGGACGACGCCGAACCCATTCGCACGCACCTCTACCGTATAACTACCAACCGGAAGAACGCTCGCGACGTACTTTCCACGCTCGCTGGTGACGAGTGAACGGAGATAGCCTGTCTCCAGACTGCGAATCGTGAGTGCCGCATTCGCGACGACCCGACCATCCGGAGCGGTGACCGTTCCCTCGATGGCCGCGCTGCCTGACTCCGACTGCGCCCTGGCGACGTAACCTGTTAGTGCCATCAACAGAAACAGTGCGGTCGTTCTCAACAGAAGCCGCCCGACACACATTCTCTCCATCTGCAAAGACATTCTATTCCTCCTCAATTGCTCAACAGACAGAACAGGCTACGCAGCATGAAAGTGGCAGTCGATCAGTCTGATCCTGTCCGCGCACGTACTGCGATGCCTGAACTGAAAAGTAATCCTGTCCAGCAGACGAGGGTACAAATTCCATGTCAATTCGATGTTAAACCTACTTTATATTTTGATTATCCAAGTGCTAAATCGAGCTTAACAGTCCTGAATTCATGACTATTTCATTCACCCAGCCTCAATTTCAGAATAATTATTCTGCTCTGCGATGTGGGTAGTCACGTGGCGACCAGGGCTAACGCACAATAAAACGCAGTAAATCACAGATTTACACCCACAGTTATAAGCGATAATGTAGGGGGGGTTCGCGAACCGCCCCTACTTTGTTGATGAGTGATTACCAATCCAGTTATAACCAGGATACTGGTTATAATTTATCGTTGCGCCCCCCCCTGCTTCAGTTCACGATCATCTTTGAGCATTGCGACGCCACACTTTCTGAGCAATACTGAACCGTCGATGAAGTCACTCGTGACGCCCGATTTGGCCATAACCGATTGCGTCGTATCTTCTAATACATCAATTTTCAGACAAGGGGGTGAGATCACCAGCGAGTTTCAATCAGATCACCTTTCCCGGATCAAAGCAGGTGGCGAGCAATTGGCCATCTCAAGTCGAATGTCATCAACCAGCAGTCATTTTTCGACCTACTCTCTGTACCTGGAGCCAATGTCGATAAACTGAAATAACAGAAGGATAATTTGTGAAGAATAATATCAAAGTCGCCATCGCCGGTGCAGGTTCCTGCGCCTCGGCCCTGATTCAGGGTATTGAACACTACAACCGCAACCCAAATGAAACGATCGGATTGATGTATCCCGATATCGGAGGATATCTTCTGAGTGATATCGAGTTCGTCATTGGATTCGACATCGACCACCGCAAGGTTGGCAAACTCCTCAGTGAAGCGATCTATGCCAGACCAAATTGCAACATGAGGGTCATTCCGGAATCGGAGCGGATTGGTGTGATCAGACCAGATGCACGTGTGTACAAAGGACCGGCGCTGGATGGGATCGCCCAACACATGAGAAATTTCGATCAGTCAATAACCTTTCAGGAGGAGCAATCGACTCCGCCATTGACCGCCGATCAGTATCGATCTCTGCTGGTTGAGCACGAGGTCGACATCCTGCTCAACTATATGCCGGTTGGTGCAGAAGAGGCTTCGGCGTGGTATATCGAGAATGCAATCGATGCCGGTATTCACGTCATTAATTGCATGCCGACATACATCTCAACCGAAGGGGCGATGAGACTTGAGCATAAAGCCATCGCGAAAGGGGTGACGATCGTCGGAAGCGATATGAGGTCGAGTTACGGTGCGAGTCGTTTATCAGAAGTTCTTCAGGGAAGCCTCATGGACTCCGGACTTGAAGTAACCCAGCACATCCAGATGAATATGGCCGCCGGTTCGACGCAGGGAGAGGAACATATCATCAATGGCCGGTCGGCCAATACCGACTTTCTGAATATGGCGGAGAAGTCGCGCCTCCACAACAAACACATCTCGAAGGAGAATGTCCTGACGGGGCAATCAGAGGTACGTGGAAAGGGGCTCGCCGGAAAGACGATGTATGCAGGGCCTTCACTGACCGTTGTCCAGCGCCCGGGTGGAAGGTACCAGGGCACCGACAACAAGGTCTGCAATATTGACATCGTGGCCTATGGATTCGGTGGAGCGAGATACGAGCTGACCGCACGCTTGTCGGTGCAGGACAGCCCGAACAGTGGCGGCATCGTCGTCGATGCGATCAGATTCTGCAAGGTCGCCCAGGAGCTTGGAATCGTCGGATACCTGCGTGGCCCCTCGGCCTGGACGCAGAAATCGCCACCTCTCCACATGACAACGTCGGACGCCAAATTCGAGTGTGACGCGCTGGCAAGGCGCCAGTTGACAAGGATAACCGAACAGCAGGTACGATCGATCATCGATCCTTCAAAGCTTGCGTATACCTTTCAGAAATCGGTTACCGAGTATGAGTAACCAATAACCAGACCCACTGGCCAAAATTGACCTTGGCAATACACGATCCGGCACAAGAGGTCTTCTTCAGACTCTTCTGCCGGATTTTGTTGATTGGGATGAGCAGTGGATTGCAACACCTCAGAATCCGGGCAGCCGATCGAGATTACCGAGGAGCCCGAGGATGAAGAGGATCAGGAAAATATTCCGGCGGTTCACTTCTCCCTCCTCGGTGAAGAAGATTTTTTGAATGAATGAGCGATCATCCGGTCTCTGACTGAAGATCATCGATTACCTCGTGCGGTTACAGGCTTCGAAACAATGTCGGCTTTCGACTTCGATACGATCCATTCGATACGGTCCGGCGTTGATTTTAGCAGTTGGACTGATTTAGCATCAGACTGTTTCTCAAACCCCGTCGAAATTGGTTCTGCTGAGACTCACTGGCATCACGATCGCCCCGACCGGGAAAAATTTAGTATGAATCTCTGCCCGAATTGTAAATCACCGATTCCCCCTGAAGTCAATCGCTTCTGCAATCAGTGTGGAGTCGAGATTGCTGGCGGCCAGCGGCCCATTGAGCCTAAACCGGTTGAGCCAGTGGAAGCGGCGCGACTAATCGGCATTCTTCTGACCGGTGAGAAGACGGAGTATTGTCTTGACCGCGCAGAGATGGCGATTGGCAAGGCGGGCCACAACCAGATCGTACTCGAAGACCCGACGGTAAGTGGATCGCACGCGCTGATAATTTTCGGTGACGGCGGGTTCAACCTTCTCGATCTGGCAAGCAGTAATGGAACCTGGATCAACGGAGAGCGACTTGCCAACCGCTCGCACAGACTTTGCCACGGAGACCGGATTCGGATCGGCCGGTTGACGCTTACCTTTCGTGATCCGAATGTCGAATCGACTAATCGGACAGTCGAACTGACGCGGGCAGGGCTCGGCAACGTCGACAATTCCGGGCAGATCAAAAAGAGTGTGGCGAGTGAAAGAACGATCACCGTCAACCTGCCACCGGATCTGCGACAGGCAATGGCGAACGAAAGGGCGGGACCTCCGGGATTGAGACCGGCCGGATTGAGACCGGCAAAACGACGTGGCAATCGATTGCGAACGAGGATGGCGGTGCTCAACTCGGCGAGCCGGATCATCTCAACGATCATCGGGTCGATGCTGACGATCGGGCTTGTCCTGTTCCTGACCCGACAGGCACAACAGTCCAGTCAGAACCAACTACCAACAATCTCTGCGACTAAAACCTCTGGGCCAACCTCTGGGCCAAATTGGGCAATCGTTGCCGAGGGAACCTGGCGCCCCTTCAGCACCGGGCTTCTCGCCGAGAAGCTTGAAGCCTCCGGCGTCACCCTGCGCCCCGGATCGAGCGAACTGATTCTGGCCGGAGATCGCCACGCTGACCGCCTCTTCCGCGTCCCCCTCGACGAAGCCGGCCTTCCCGCCGGCGAGCCGCTCCCCTTTCCCGTGCTTAACCCCGCTGAACCGAGCGGAACCTTCAGCGATCCGGAAGCGCTCACTTATGGCAATGGCTTCTTCTACCTCCTCTGCTCGCAGTCCGATCCGGTCGATACCCGGCAGCACCGCCTGCTCCGCTTCGATCTGGATCCGGTAACGCATCTGACTCGCGGCCCGGTCGAGGTAATCGGCAATCTGCGTGATCTGCTGCTGAACGGGATTCCGGAGATCGCCACCATCGGCGCCCGCCCCGGAAGCGTCGGGGGATTGAATGCCGAGGGGCTCGCCTGGGACCCAAACCATGAACGGCTGATTGTCGGCCTCCGCTCACCACTAATCGGCGATCAGGCGATCCTCGTTCCATTGAAGATGCGCGAACCGAACGGCCCCTTCGAGTCCGCCAATCTGGCCCTCTCAAACCCGTCCATCATGCTGCTGCCGCTTGGCGGTCAGGGCATCCGCGACCTTACCTATGACCCGCACCTGAAGAGTTTTCTGATCCTCTCCGGCCCCCCAGAGAATCGGCCGGAGGGCAATTTCGGCCTCTGGGAATGGAGTGGACGCCCCGAATCCCGCCCGACCAGACTGCTTCTCCTCGAGGCAGAGATGCGCCCCGAGGCAATCCTGAGCCTCAGCGTCGGCCAGGCGGATTTTCTGATCATTACCGGTGACAATGGCCACTACCTGAAACTCGGCTACCGCGAGACGCCGTAAGTGAGATCCGGCCCCTAAGTGTCGACGAAAACGGGGCAATCTCAGTTGGCACATAGGGCAGTGTGTGCTCTTGCTAAAAAACATCTACCTATATTTTAATAAGCTGGTGGATAATGAAAGAAACTTTCGTAAGGAGCAGGCGATGCCAGTCAGCTATCGTGCGGGAACATATGCCATCAGTTCGGTTGCCGGACAGGAGTAACAGGCGTTTATCCCTCGCTCCCTGCCGCCAGATCCGCCACTCAGTCTGAGTGGGGAAGATTATGATCTGATGGAAAAGGCCAATCGTGCCCTGGGGAGGCTGGACGGACTGGCCACGTTGCTGCCGGATACATCGCTGCTTCTCTACTTCTTTGTCCGGAAGGAGGCCGTGCTCTCTTCGCAGATCGAGGGCACTCAGTCCTCGATCGCGGATCTGTCCCTATGTTCCACTCTTCGTCTGCGGCCGGCGATTCCCTTTCGACCTGGCAGCCAAAACCTTACACACATTTAACATTCTCTTAAACTGGCTGTAAAACCATCGGGATAGAGTGT
>JBEIMN010000006.1:0-17641 GCA_040378705.1 Acidobacteriota bacterium | reverse complement strand
GTTTGAAAGTGCAGCCTATCGTTTTGAATCCAGGGGTGATCGAACCCATATCGCCGTCAACGCAGCCGTGCCACTTGCCGCGATGATCCACGAAGAGGACAAGGAGCGAAAGGCATTCCCGGTCTCCTTCTCCATCCTCGGCCTGATCAGAGATGAGAAGGGCGAGGTCGTCCAGCAGTTCAGCGAGCCGCACGAACTCTCTATCGCCCCGGCATCAATTGAGGAGGCACGCGGATCGAGCTTCAGCCTGACGCGCCATTTCTGGCTGCCAACGGGCAGATATACGCTTGAAACCGCCATCGAGGACCAGCGGACGAACCGCTTCAGTACCGATCGTCAGGCGATTCGAATCGTTGAGCGGACTGGTCGACTGCAGACCGGAGACCTCCTGCTCGTTCGTCAGGTCGATGAACTGGAGGCCGGAAATAGCGCCGACGCCGATCATCCGCTCGTCATTGGCAACCGGCGAATCGTCCCGCACCTCACCGATCATTTCGCGATCACGGAGTTGAAAGAGATCTCCTTTTCGCTGCCAATCTACCTCCAAAGCGGCGGCATCGCGACCGCCCCAAGCTTGAATATCGAGTTATTGAAGGACGATCAGGTGGTCGCCAGAAACTCACCCGATCCGGGACAGCCCGACGCTACGGGCCGGATCATCTATACCGCGGCGATTGGAACCGACGGTCTGAAGCCGGGAAACTATCTGCTGCGGGCAACGGTCAGCCAGGGTGACGAGCGGAGCGAAGAGATCGCACGGTTCACGCTGACGGGTGAGAGGCGCGGTGACTCAACGCCCATCGCCGAAGAGGTCATCGCCAGTTCCCTCTCGGCCTCTGATCGCGTTGGAGCGCTCACCCTGCGGGCGCTGGCAACGACGCATCCGTCAACCATCGATGTCGACGAACTCCTCCGCGAAGTAAGAACCAGCGGGGAGAGGATGCATCACGAGGTTGGTGAATACACCTATTCGCTGCGAAAGGTCAGACGGGTACTCAATTCTCGCGGTCAGATTAAAAGCGAGGAGTATCACGATTATGAAGCATACCCAGCCAATGGCCGTCACGCCCTGATAAAGTTTGCTGAAAATGGATCGCGCCTCGCGCTCCAGCTGATCGACCTCAATCGGCGTGTCGCGACCGACCTGCTGGTCAAAAGCAGCGGCGAGAATGTGCCAGATCGACAGATCGGTTACTGGGGAGCCAGTCTCGATGGCATCTCGCCACGACGCGGCGAAAAACGCCAGTGGCTCTCACTGACGATCGATCCGGAGGTCTTCTTTGATGCCTGTGAGTTTACAGCTCCGCGGACGATCGTTCTTGAGGGACGGCAGACAATGGTTCTCGACTTTCGGCCACGCACGTCGGTTCAGTTATCTCGTGACCGGCAGTGGGTTCACCGGCTGACCGGAACACTCTGGGTAGATCTGACCGATAAGTCACTGATCAGAATCGAGGGACAGAGTAAGTCCGGCCCCGACTCTCCGGTCAATTTCGTCTATCAGCAGCAGTTGCTCGCCCCCGGAGTGTGGGCGCCGAGCCTGATCAGGGTCAATACCGCCGGTGATGAATCACTGTTCGAAGGGCTGAACTGGGACGCCTGGTTCGAGTTTACCAATTTCAAAAAATTCGATACCAGCCAGATTGAACAGAAGATCGAGGCTCCAAAAGAGAAATAGTTTCAGCCTGGTCACTATTTCGAATGTCGGGATAATGATTGGTCGATGTCTATTACTGACGCTGGTGCAGCTCATCGACCCTGTCTTCAGCTGTTCTGGCCATCCCCCCCCTCCCCCATGGCTAACGCAATATAACTTCAAGCAGCACCTGGCGTTAAAGAAGGGGCGGTTCCCGAACCGCCCCTTCTTCTGGTGCTATTGGGGCCTGGATTCAGCCGGCGGGCATTATTTACACTGATCTTTTCTCACGTTTATTCTGACCACCAGGCCGCGAATACGCCAGTTCGGCAAAGGTAATCAGTAATTCGATTATTCTTCAGCGGCCTTCGTCAATTTGGCTGCTTTTGTGGCCATGTGTGGATCTCCTTTTGAAGTCTTCACTTCAGCGATTCTAACTATGGGTGTAAAGCTCTGATTTACTGCGTTTTATAGTGCGTTAGTCCTGCCGTCCCCCCACTTCAAAAACAAATAAAAAAAGGCCCACCCGAGTCTCCTCAGGTGGGCTCTTTTATCTGCTACTTCCCAGTCTGGTCGACTTAGAAAGTAAAGCGGAGGCCAAGACGAATCGCCCGGCCGGTCTGGAATGTGATAGGCATTCCAAGCGCCGTCTGCTTACGCTGCGGCGCGGTCGGATCATTCAGGAAGGCGTTGAATTCATTAACGACACCCTTGTTCAGGATGTAGTTGATGGCCGCCGGCTCATCGGCAACCGGCAGCTTCAGGGTCGCGATGCTCGGATTGATCGCGTTGTAGTTGGTCTGGTTGTCGAGAATATTCGACTCATTGAAGACGTTGAGCGCGTTGAACTCGAAGGTGAGTTTGTACTGCTCGCTGGCACCAAAGTTGAACTTGTGCTGAATCGCAAAGTCCGTCTGGGTGTAACCATCCGTCCGGCCCAGGTTACCACGGCCGTAGAGAATGGCCGCCGCATAGAGCGAGTAGAAGCTGGTAAGCGGGGTTCCCGACTGCGCGGTGGTGAAGAACGAGAACTGGGTCTCATTGCCCTTCGCCTTGCCGAACCAGTCGAAATTGTAAGCGCCATAAGCGTTCACAACGTGCGGGCGATCGGTCGCGAGACGGCCATTATCCGGAGCGCCTGAGGCGGTGAAGCCGAGGTGCGGGAGATCGAAGAAGCGGTTGACGCCAGGTGACGTACGACCGTTCTCGTCCGAGCTCGCCAGACCGGAGTAGTTACCATACAGACGGCTGTAGGTGTAGTTGACCTGATAGAAGAAGTTCTTCGAGAAGCGGCGATCGAGCTTGAACTCGAGCGCGTCATAACGACGCTCCGGAGTGGTCGTCTTGGGATAGCCAAACTGCTTGGCGACCTGGGCGTGGAGGCCCTTTCCGGGGTTACCGATGATGTAGGCCTCGCTGCCTTCCGGCGTCGGGAAGCCCGCATCTTCGATCGCATCGTTCAGGTACTTGTTGGTGTAGCGAACGCTCAACAGGTAGTTCGAGAAGAACTCACGCTCGAAGCCGACCGTGAACTCTGTCTGGCGATACGGCTTGAGTTCCGGATCGACGAGACCATTGTAGATGTCTGCCGACGGGCTGTTCGAAGCAATACGATAGTCGTACTGGCAACGTGACAGACCGGTCGTGCCTGGGATCGGGCACTTGCCACCGAGGATATCCTGGTTCGTACCGAGAATCCGCTGCGGAGTGTAGTAGGTGTACTGCGGGCTGCCCGGCAGAATTTCGAAGTAGTCGACACGATAGAAGTCACCACCGAACGAACCGCGCGGCAGCTCGAACTTGAGACGATCGGTAAACTGGCCGAAGCTGAAGAAGATCTTCGACTTGCCGCTGCCGGTCAGATCGAAGGCGCCGCCAACGCGGGGAACGATCTTGTCGCCCCAACCGAAGTTGATCGGAGGTGCGAAACCGTTGAACGACGGCAGGTCTTCCTTCTCGAGGCGAATACCAGCATTGATCGAGAAACGGCTGAACGGCTGCCAGCGATCCTGGACATAGACTGACTGCGCACGGTTGCTCGCCTTACCGACGGTACCGAAGCGGACGAGGTTGCCCGCGCCGATCGTACCGGGGGTAACCGAGTCATTACGACCAGTCAGATCGTTGATCGTGTAACCATAATAAAGGTTGACAACGCCGAGGTCCTTGTAACCACGCGCGACATCGTTGGTAACCTTGGTGTTCTGGTAGCCACCCTTGATCTCGTGACGACCGCCGAACTTGTTGACGATGTAGCTGACGTCGCCCTCGAAGTTGTTACGGGTCGAGACATCAAAGAAGATGTTGCTGTTGCTCGGAACGTTCGAGAAACCGAGTGCGCAACCGGCATCGGTCGGCACGGCGAGACCACCGCAGGTGTAACGAGTAACCTGTGGGATGAAGTAGGCTGAGCTGCGCTCATTGAGGAAGCCACGCGAGAAGCGGAAGCTGGCAACGAAGTTGCTGTTCGGAGTCCAGATCGCCTGGGTCGTGACGTTGTTCGAATTCTGACGTCCACCCTGACGGTTGGTCAGCTGGCTTCCGGTCAGGCGGCCAGTCGTGCCACCAAAGTTGACGGAGGGAACGACACCGCCGAGCGAGATGTTGCCAGCCGGCAGGACACCATTGACGATGATCGGGTTCCAGGTATAAGTCGCCGTGAGGCGAAGGGTGTTGGTCGGCGCGGCATCGAGACGGCCCTGGAAATACTCGTTGCGGGTCGTGCTCTCATATGCCTCGGTCGCCGTGACCGTCCGGGTCCGGGGATCCGGAGAATAGTAGCGGGTGGTCCGCTTGGTGTTGAAGATCTGCGGAGCATAAGCCGCAAAGAACCAGAGGCGATCCTTCTTCAACGCTCCGCCAACCCCGAAGGTCGGGAAGTAGTTGTTGAAGTTGTCACGCTCCGGACGCAGATACTCATTGATCTGAACGAAGTTCGCGCCGGTGCCGGTGCGGAAGCTGTTCAGGAAGGGGCGCGGACCAGCCCCGAGCTGATTCGGCTCAAACTGCATGCCGACCTCGCCGTGGAACTCGTTCGATCCACCGCGGGTGACGACGTTGATCACACCACCGGTCGCGCCGCCGAATTCGGCCTCGAAACCTGAAGTCTTGATCTGGATCTCCTGGATGAACTGGAACGGCAGGTTGTTGTTGCCGTTGAGAACACCCGTCCGGAAGTTGCTCACTTCGAGACCGTCGATGATGAAGCTGTTCTCGGAACCGCTCGCACCATCAACCTGGAACTGGCCGCTCTTCGCTTCGATACGGGTCGCCGGCGAAACCTTGAGCAGCGAGGACATGTTCATGCCCTTCGGCAGTGCGTCAACGACGCGGCTGCTGATGTTGGTCTGGATCTTGTTGTCCGCCGGATCGATACGAACGACCGACTCGCTCGAGATGTTGACCTGCTCGCTGACCGCGCCAACCTTGAGGCTGACTTCGAGCGGAGTGGTCTTACCAAGCTGGACGATGACGCCGTCGACGACGGTCGTGCTGAAGGCTGAAGAGCTTACCGTCACCTTGTAGGCGCCGGCCGGCACCCGCAGGATGCGGAAGAAGCCGTCGGCATCGGAAGTGGCGGTTCGGGTTTCGTTCGAGCCATCGATCTTGATGGACACACCCGGGACGCGAGCACCGGTGGCGTCACTCACTGTGCCCTGAATGGCTCCGCTCGTCTCCTGTGCGGGAGACACAGCAAACATGAAGGCACTGACCACCGCGACCAACGCGAGGCTCAGAATTCCTTTCATCGATTTGTTCAGTCTCATATCTTGAGATACTCCTTAGTGTAGGGTTGATGGAAATCCGACGATCCGGTCATCACTGCAGGTATTACCCCGGGTTGCCCTGATGGTTGCCCTGCCTGATGGTTGCCCTGATAGTTGCCCTGACGCTATCCCGACCTGACAAACCTTCCTGCTTCTCTCTGGCGAACCCATTCGTCTCTGGCGAGCCAAAAAGGTCTCAGGCGAGATAACCCGGAGGTTCTCAGTTCTAAAATATTGTCTGATCGTTTCTAATCTCCATTACGTTGATGATCCTTTAACCATCCGTTAGTGAAAATCCTTAGTCGTCCGTGCAAAACACCTGTACAATTTTATTGCTGTCTGACCGGTTGACGGTTGCAATAATCATTCCACTCCCACCATTCCCGGCACCAGGAATCCGATTCCCTTTTTTCACCTGTATTTACAATATTCAGCCATTCATCCACCAGCCGGCCATCAACCAGCCGAAATTCAGGAAATTGCATATTTATACATTTTTTCGGATAGCCTCGACCTCAAATGGCCATTTCTGACAACCATTCAAAGAGAATGGTCCAAAAATCAACCGTGCCAGCCCTTACAGCATTCAGATATTGTCGATGCAGATATTTAGTCAGCCGCAGATGATTTCAAGCAGTTGCACGCCATAGTGGTCGATTCGGGTCGGCCCAAGACCGTGAATATTGACAAGATCCTCGAGACGGCGGGGGCGAACAATGGCGAGGTGTTCGAAGGTCTTGTCGGGACATATCATGTAAAGTGGGACGTGCTCGGTCTCGGCCTGTTTCTGGCGCCAGAGGTTGAGCCGTTCGACAAGGCGTCGCTCGTCACCGGTCAGCGGGCGAAGCGTGATCGCCGGGCGACGGGAGCGTCTCTTTTTTCGCTTTTCGAGCAGATCGGTCTCGGAAGGGTGCGGGATTCGGGCGCGTCGAAATTCAGCCTCCCAGCGTCCATCCTCTTCCAGTCGACCGGCCAGTTCCTGATAGAGGCGAAGCGCGACGACGGCGTCGAGCGCGGCATAGTAGAGCTGTTCGCGACTCAGTGGCCGGCGGCGCCAGTCGCTCATCTGAAAGGACTTGTCCAGCTTTATTCCAAAAAGATGGTCGGCGATCGAGGCAAGGCTGTGCGAGGTTAGTTGCAATGTGCGCCGCGAGAGGGAGAGTGTATCGACAAAACCGGCCGGGTCGAACCCATTGCGGCGCAGAACCCCCTCGTCGAACCGGGCGTTATGCGCGGCGAGGATCGAATCCGGATTATCGATCAGTGGCCGAACAACCTCAATCCCGGCGGCAAGTCCGTCGATAACGACGACGCGACCGTTTGGCGAGGCAAGTTGGAGCAGACTGAGCCGATTCTGATGCTCTCCCTGGTCGAAGAAGGTCTCGGTATCAAGGCCAATCACCGACTGCCCGAGAAAATGTGGCAGTACCGCGCGGACATCATCCGGGTCGATAAGGTAATGGAAGGAGAGCGAGCTTGACATTGGTTATTTCCGAACAGCGTAGACGCGCATGACATCGCCAAGGTTGAGCCGCAAGGTTCGCCCTTCCAGCCCTGTACGGCGGGCCAGCGCGGAGAGAAGCCTCGCGAGGAGCCTGGAATAGCGGCCAATCCGGCTGATAAACAGCCGGACGCTCATCGATTTACCGACGTGATGGACCTCTGTCACCGCAAAACCGGCCTCCCCGAGCATACGACGAAGCGTCTCCGGAGAGAAGAAGAAGAGGTGATCGGGAATTATCTGGCGCCAGCGCGCCCCAAGAAGCCGGAACCAGATCGTCTCGACATCTGGTGTTTCAATGACAAGGCAGCCACCCGGCACGATCAACCGGCGCAGCTGAACAAGCTCCTGACGCGGATCACGAAAATGCTCGAAAACGTGGTACAAGACCGCGACGTCGAAGGAGGAGTCATCAAGTCCGGCATCGGCGATGGCGCCAGTCCGACAATCGATCCCGCGAGAAAGCGCCACCCGCGAGGCGAATTGGTCGGCCTCGACTCCGGTGACGGTGAAACAGCTTCGCGCGGCGAGCAGAAACTCGCCGGTTGAGCAGCCAACCTCAAGCAGCCGCCCCTCACCGATGAATCGGCGGAGATCGAGAAGTCGCTCCCCGGCCATCGACTCGCGCCACGGAGTCTCACCCTCCTCGACCACCCGATCGACCAGTGAGAGCTGCTGCGCTCTTCCGGCCAGCCGCTCCATCTCCAGGGTCACGCCTTCCGGTAACCCCCCCGGCTGCAAGCTGTGCTGCAACCTGTGCGCCGGTAGTGGCTCTGCCGGCAGCGAGACAAAGACGAGCCGGCACGAAAGGCATCGGAAGAGCGGTCCTTCGAGCCGTGCCGTCCGCAAAAGCTCACGACCGCGGTGACCTCCACAGAGAAGGCAGGAAAACCCCTCACTTATATTTGTATTCGTCGCCCGATTCGTGCCGATGAGCCAGCCTCCCCCTGAACCGCCAAATATACGGCGAGCGTCTTCTCCGCCGTTTCGCTCCAGTCAAACTGCCGCGCACGTTCGATCCCGGCACCGATGAGTCTCATCCGCTCCGCCTTATCGGTCAGGAGGTCGAAGATCCCGCGCTCGATCGAATCAACGTCAAATGGATCGATGTAGCGTGCCGCTGCGCCACAGATCTCACCGAGGCTTCCGGCCTGGCTCGTCACAACCGGGGTCCCACAGGCCATCGCCTCGACAGGTGGGAGGCCGAAGCCCTCGAAGATCGAAGGATATACCAGAACTGACGCTCCGCGGTAGAGCGCCGGAAGATCGGCATCCGGAACGTACCCGGTAAAAACGATGTCACTCCGCCATGGCGCATCTCCGATCTCGGCATCGAGTTCACGGAAAATTTCGTTTGTCAGCCAGAGCTCCCGCCCGGCAATGACCAGTTGCGGATTCAATTCCGGCCGATGACGGCGCAGTCCGGCATAGGCACGGATCAGCCGCGGCAGGTTCTTGCGTGGCTGAAGACTGCCGAGGGCGAGCAGGTAGCCACCGCGCAGACCATATTTTGCGCCAATTCGCGTCGACTCGTTTTCAGTCTCCAGCTCGCCTTCCGGCGATCCCGGCGATGAGTGCGGTTCCTGTGCCAAATTAGGTCCCCAGTTGAGTGAGTTGAGGGAGTTGAGTGAGTTGATTGGATTGAATCGGGGCTCGATACCATTCCAGGTCACAACGACCTTCTCGCCGGGCAGATCATAGGTATTGAGCAGATCCTGCCGCGAAAACTCGGAGACAGTCAGGATACGTGCCGCCCGACGCGCCGTGCGCCGGACCGTCAGCCGAAGCTGCCAGCTTCCACGGCGTGTGAAGGTCTCCGGATAATGCTCGAAGGCGAGGTCGTGGATCGTCGCGACAACCGGAACCGGGCAGAACGGCGGCGCGGTGTACTGAACGTGGAGCAGATCGACCGGTCGCCGTCGCAATTCAAAGGCCAGCGCCACCGGGGCACGAACGATCGGTGTCGGCGGCGGCAGTATCCGGACGGCGAAGTTGGGTGCCTCATCGGCGAAACGGGCCGACCATTCGGCGGCGGCTTGCCGGCTGGCAAGGTAGATCGTGTAAAGATTATCCCGGTCGAGCCGGCTCAAACCGATGATCAGGTTGCGAATGTAGGTCTCGTTCCCCCCCTGCCGCGCGCCGATCGAATGAGCGTCGATTCCGATATGAAGTGGTCTCGTCATTTTATCGATTCGAGCGCTTCGAGCGCCGCCTGATAACGGGCAAAACGTTGCTCGTCATCCCGAAATTCGGCACTGTGGAAGATCCGCCGCCCATTGACCATCCGCGCCGGATGCTTCAAATGGAGCATCTCGTGGTAGAGGACAAATTCGACCAGATATTCCGGAATCTGCGCATCGTCGAGGGATCGACTGATGACGATCGAATCGTGCACATCATCGTGATGGCCGAGGACACGCTTCGTTCGCCGCTCACTCCAGCCAAGATCCGGCTTGGCAAGCGAGTTTCCAAAATAGCGGCGGTTGAGTCGCCTGAAGATCTGATCCAGGTCATAGACTCCGCCACCACTCCCTGAAAATATCTTTCGTCCGCGATCACTTCGGGCCAGATCGGTCGCCCGAACCACTTCAGACTGGTATGAGTACTTTCGATAAAGATTGTAATGGTCACCCGGCACCCGTTGGCGAAAGAGTCTCGCTACCAGAATGAAGGCGAGCGCACGCGAGACTTCGGGCGGCGCACCAATCAGAATGTCGGAGATTCGAACATAGATCTTCTGCTTTCGGATCCGGATCGTGTGATTCAGCCCGGCAAACGGGTAGTAATCGACCTGAATGACGGGCAGTGCGACCCGCCCGGTTATCTGCCGGAAGGCCTCAGCCACATACGTCCGCATTGAAGTCTCCCCACTCGCCATTACCGTCAAATCTGTTACTGCCATTATTGTCACGAACCCAAACTGTCTTTAATCACGATACTGAATCGGGCAAAAGGAATCAAAGAATATCCATCTATATGTCTGATGGCAATATATCAGATGGCAATACTTCAGACGGCAATATATCAGATGGCAATACTTCAGATGGCAGAATATCGCCGTCGAAATTCGGGAAACAACCGCGATCCGGGCCTGATGTGGCGACAGACGTCCCTGTCAATCGACCAGGTGGCCACGAGTCCCCCAAATCAGTGTCATAATCAGTGAATTGAGCAGACGCCGATTCCGAACCATTTTCGACCAGGCAATATTTTGAAATGGCATTGGATCGGATGTGACGTGGGCAATTACCGTGATATGCTCCAGGCTATGACGGGAAAGATCGGAAGTGACAGTCTGTTTCCGGAGATGCCGGAGATGCCGGGTATCAACGAACCGGCTTCGGCGGCTGTCTCCGGCGAAGTGATGTCCGGAGCACCGCTGGCAGAGCGGATGCGTCCGCGTCGGCTCGATCAGTTTGTCGGACAGTCGCATATTCTCGGTCCGGGAAAATTGCTGCGACGGTTGATCGAAGAGAAGCGGCTTCCCTCCGTGATCTTCTGGGGTCCCCCGGGAACCGGGAAGACGACCCTCGCGAGGATCATTGCCGGATGCGGTGGATCAGAGTTCGTGCCCTTCAGCGCGGTCACCTCGGGGATTAAGGAGATCCGTCAGGTTATGCAGGATGCCGCGCGGCTGCGCGTCGCCCGGGGCAGGCAGACGGTCCTCTTTGTCGACGAGATACATCGCTTCAACCGCGCGCAACAGGATGCGTTCCTGCCCTATGTCGAGAATGGGACGATCATTCTGGTCGGCGCGACAACCGAAAACCCATCCTTCGAGATCAATTCAGCTCTTCTTTCCCGGGTCAAAGTCTTTATCCTCAACCAGCTCGATGGTGAAGAGCTGCTGACGATCCTGCGCGAAGCGCTCACCGACCAGGAACGCGGCCTCGCCCGAATGGCTCCCGAGATTGGCGAGGAGACACTGCAACTGCTCGTTCGCCACACCGGTGGTGACGCGCGGTCATCGCTCAATACCCTTGAGCTCGCCGTCAGTTCGACCCCAACGGACGAGGATGGAGTGCGACGGGTCACCGACGCCGGAATCAGCGAAGCCCTCCAGCGTGTCTCGGCACTCTACGATAAATCGGGCGAACAGCACTACAACCTCATCTCCGCCTTCATCAAATCGATCCGCAATTCGGATGCCGACGCCACCCTCTACTGGCTGGCGCGGATGATCGAGGGCGGCGAAGATGCGATGTACATTGCACGTCGGATCGTCCATCACGCCGCGGAGGATATCGGACTTGCCGACCCGCAGGCACTGGTCATCGCGTCATCCGCCGCTCAGGCGACCCATCTGATCGGCATGCCAGAGGCGCGTCTCGCCCTTGCAGAGGCCGCCGTCTACCTTGCACGCACCGCAAAATCGAACCGCCTCTACCGTGCCTATGAAGCCGCCGCCGCCGATGCGCGGGCCACGCAGGCCGAGCCGGTTCCACTCCACCTGCGCAACGCGCCAACCGGGCTTATGAAAGGTCTCGGCTATGGACGCGACTACCTTTACGCCCACGACTTTCCGGATGGCGTCACCAGTATGGTCTGCCTTCCGGAATCACTCAGTCAGCGAAAATACTATGAGGGTGAACGACCGGTGTCAGAATCAGGGCCGGTCGACACGCCCGCTACTCCGGATACAAGATAATTTAAGGGCATATCCATGGCTTCACAATTTGACCTCAAAGGTAAAATAGCAATCGTCACCGGCGCCGGATCGGGCATCGGGCGGGCCACGGCAATCACACTGGCGCGGAACGGCGCCGCGGTCATCGTCAATTATCTGCGCAATGAAGCCACCGCCGCCGAGACGGTCGGCGAGATCCAGGCGATGCGACGTAACGCCATCGCCATCCGGGCTGATGTCACCGTCCCGGCCGATGTGCAGCGACTCGTCACCGAAACCACGGAAAATTTTGGCCGGATCGACATTCTTGTCAATAATGTCGGCAGCGTCGTCCAGCTTGCACGCTTCGACGAATGCCCGCCCGAAACCTTCGACAAGATACTCTCCCTCAACCTGAAGAGCGTCTTCCTCTGCTCACAGGCCGTTCTGCCCTGGATGAAGCAGCAACGAAGTGGAAGGATCATCAACCTCTCCTCCCTCGCTGCCCAGCACGGCGGACGCGGAGGTTCCCTGCCTTACGCGGCGGCGAAGGCGGCGGTCAACACTCTGACCAAGGGCATGGCGAGCGAACTTGGCGCGCACCGCATCACGGTCAATGCCGTCTCACCCGGGATAATCCTGACACCGTTTCATGACCAGTTTTCGAGACCGGAACGATTGCAGGAGGTGATCAACGCGACACCGCTGCAGCGGGCCGGCACTCCGGAGGAGGTCGCGGAACTGGTCGCATTTCTGGCCTCGGATGATGCCGGATTCATTACCGGTGAGGTGATCGGGATCGATGGTGGGCGATAGTCGCGGGATCAGCCGTCTCGCTCTCCGCTGAAATGCTCGATTATCCGCTCGGCCTGCTTCTGGCCGACAAACGGGCGCAGCTCCTCGATCGTTGCCTCGGAGACTCGCTTCAGGCTCCCGAAATTCCGGAGCAGCCGAACCTTCAGCTTGTCGCCGACACCCGGAATCGATGTCAGCTCCGAAGCAAAGTCGCGCATGGCGCGACGATGCCGGTGGTAAGCGACCGCGTATCGATGCGTCTCATCACGGATCCGCTGGATCAGCCGCAGAACTGGCGCTGTCTGCTCGAGGACAATCGGCTCGTCCTCCCTGCCCTTGACCAGAAAATGGCTGATCTCCTCGTGGCGACCGCGTGGCTTGACGATACCAATCATCGGCAGTCCGGCCAGACCGAGATCGTGGAGCGCCGCCGCCGCAGATGAGAGCTGCCCCTTCCCGCCATCGATCAGCACCAGATCCGGAAGCGGCTTCTCCTCGCGAAGCAATCGCTCATAACGACGGTGGACCGCTTCGCGCATCGAGGCAAAATCGTCTGCCCCCTCGACCGTCCGAATTATGAACTTGCGATAATCCGACTTCTTCAATTGCCCGCCCTCGCAAACGACCATCCCGGCGACATTCTCCGATCCCTGAATGTTTGAGATGTCGAACGACTCGATCCGCTGCGGCAATGTCGGAAGCGAGAAGACCTCCTGCAGATCGGTCAGCACCTTCGACCAGTCCGGCTGGATGACCCTGAAACGCTGATCAAATCCGATCCGGGCGTTCTTCTCAACCAGATCGATCAGATCCCGCTTCTTTCCACGTTGTGGATCGAGGATCCTGACCCGCTTTCCACGCTTCTCGGAGAGCACCTTCGCGAGCAGTTCGCGATCATCCCAGTCGACCGGAACGTGGATCTCGAGGGGGACATAGTTTCCGATCGTATAATATTGCGAGAGCACCTGACCAAAAAACTCTCCGGGATTGAAGCCATCGACCGGGATGTCTTCCCAGTAAAACTCGCGCCGGCCGATGATCCGCCCCTCACGCATCGTGAAGAGCTGCAACGCGAGCCGGTGGCGGTCCCGATAGTAGCCGAAGATGTCGACATCGAGGTCCGAGGCAGACATCATTTTCTGGTTATCGCCAAGGGCCTGAATCGTCCGAAGCAGATCGCGGTACTTCGCTGCCTGCTCAAAACGAAGAGCCTCCGAGGCGCTGAGCATGCGGGCTTCGAGTGCCTGCGCCAGCTCGCGATCCTTGCCTTCAAGCAGCAATTTGACGTCACCGACCGCTTCCCGATACTGCTCCGGCGTGCAAAGATCCTTCTGGCAGGGACCGGCGCAGCGCTTGATCTGATACTCCATGCAGGGCCGACCAGCGCGCCGATAGATTTCGAAGACCTCGTCGGCGCAGGTTCGAAGCTGAAACTCGCGGTTGATCAGCCGGACAGTCTTCTCTGCCAGCGCGGCGGGGAGAAACGGGCCATAGTAGGCCGCGCCATCCTTCTCGATCTTCCGTGTCCGGAAGATCCGCGGGATCGGCTCCTGGATCGTCAGCTTGAGATGAGGATAGGCCTTGTCATCTTTCAGCATGACGTTGTAACGCGGCATGTGCCGCTTGATCAGGTTGGACTCGAGGATGAGCGCCTCGGACTCGCTGTCGGTAACGATGAATTCAAGGTCGGCAATCCGCGAGACCAGCTCCTGCGTCTTCGCGTCCATTGCCCGCGATGATTGAAAATACTGGCGCACCCGCTGACGAAGGCTCTTCGCTTTTCCAATATAGATTATCTCCCCGCGAGAATTCTTATGCAGATAGACCCCGGGCTCAGTCGGCAGGTGTTGAAGTTTTTCGTCGAGTGTCATACACACGATATTTTACACGGCAGCTACCAGTGACAGAAACGAAAAATTCCCCGTGCCGCTTGAGATGCCAACGGTACATGGCATAATCGAGACATGAATTTCTCGTTAAGCATCCCCCAGGACCGTGAATTCGATGTCGTCGGGTTCGGACTGAATGCCGTCGATCATCTGGTAACAATCCCCCGTTTCCCCTCGTTCAACACGAAGGTGCGGTTGACCAACCATCAGCAGATGTCCGGCGGACAGGTCTCCTCGGCGATGGTCGGGGCAAGGCGGCTCGGCCTGCGCTCCGCCTACATTGGCAAGGTAGGCTATGACAACGAAGGGCGCATGCTGATCGAGTCACTCCAGGATGAGGGTATCGACTGCAGCGGAGTCATGATCGCTGTCGGCGCCAAGACGCAGGGAGCGGTGATCATCATCGAACAGTTCTCCGGCGAACGGACCATCCTCTGGTATCACGATGATCAGACACGGATCAGCCGGGAGGAACTGCGGCAGGAATGGATTACGCGGGGCCGTGTGCTGCACATCGATGGATTCGATACAAAAGCGGCCATCCAGGCGGCCCGCTGGGCTCACGAGGCGGGAATGATCGTGACGATCGACCTCGACACCGCCTATCCGGGGATCGATGAACTGCTGCCGCACGTCGACTGCCTGATCACTTCGCAGGGGCTGGCCAACGAACTTGCCGGCTCGATGGAGGAGCGATCCGCTCTTCAGACACTCAACAAGCGTTATGGATGCTACCTCGTCGCAATGACACAGGGATCGCGCGGCGCGCTCGCCTTCGTCGAGGGCGAGTTCATCGCCTCGTCGGCCTTCCGACCACCCGTTCTGAGGGACACGACCGGAGCCGGTGACGCTTTCCGGGCCGGATTCATCTACGGTCTATGCAAAGGACTCAGCATCGAGGAGACGATGCGTGCCGCCAATGCGGTCGCCGCTCTCCAGTGCCGAGAAATGGGTGCCCGTGACGGGCTGCCCACCGATCGCGAACTGGCCGAATTTCTCAAGGTGGGATAGCCGGCCCGGCGGCCAACCCGATCGCCATCATTAATTACTGAAGGAGAAACCCATTGTTACGAGCAGGTATCGTCGGTCTGCCCAATGTCGGTAAATCGACGCTTTTCAACGCACTGACCGCGGCAAAGGCAGAGGCTGCCAATTTTCCGTTCTGCACTATCGACCCGAATATCGGAACCGTCGAGGTACCAGACCCGCGACTCCAGCAACTCGCCGGACTGATCAAACCTCAGAATGTCGTCCCGGCGGTCGTCGAGTTTGTCGACATTGCCGGCCTCGTCAAGGGCGCAGCGCAGGGTGAAGGACTTGGAAACAAGTTTCTTGCCAATATCCGCGAGACGGACGCGATCGTCCACGTCATACGCTGTTTCGAAGATCCGGATGTCGTGCACGTCGTCGGTGAGATCGATCCGGTTCGCGACCGGGAGACGATCAACCTCGAACTGGCGCTCGCCGATCTGGCAACCGTCGAGAAGAGTCTCGACCGCGCGCGTAAGGCGACAAAGGGCGGCAACAAGGATGCCGTCGCCGAGGTTGAGACACTGGAACTGGTCGAAAAGATCCTCAGCGACGGCCGAACCATCCATTCGGCCAAGCTCGATCCGGAGATTCTGAGCCAGCTCAAATCGTACAGCCTGCTGACGGCGAAGCCGGTTCTTTACGCCGCCAATGTCACCGAAGACGAACTTGCCAGCGGCGAGGGCCAGTACGTCAAAGCATTGCGGAAAGCGGTCGAAGCGGGTGGTGAACCGGCGGAGATCGTTCCATTTTCGGCGAAGATCGAGGCGGAACTGGCCGAGCTCGGCCACGAGGAGCGGGTCGAATTTCTCGCCTCACTCGGAATCGAATCGGCCGGGCTCGATCGCCTCATTCGTGCGGCATACCACCTGCTAGGCCTCCAGACCTACTTCACCGCCGGTGAGAAGGAGGTTCGAGCCTGGACCATCCACCACGGTGACACCGCTCCCAAAGCAGCCGCCGTCATCCACTCCGATTTCGAACGGGGCTTCATTCGCGCTGAGACCGTCGCCTTCGGTGACTTCATGGCTTATCAGGGATGGAAGGGCGCTCGTGAAAAGGGGCTCGTCCGCTCGGAAGGCAAGGAGTACGTCGTCAACGACGGGGATGTGATGCTGTTCAGATTTAATGTGTAATGGTGTAAGGCTCAACCGGACGGTTGTGCAGCAATGTCATGATCAGGGTCATGATCAGGGTCTGGGCAGGGTCTGGGCAGGGTCTGGGCAGGGTCTGGGCAGGACGGGTGGGATAGGCAGAAAATGCTCCCACCCGTCGTGCTGCCTTTGCGGATCTGAATCGCCACCCTCCACCAAACCCCTATCGCCCCTGAATCTGGCTTCACCTATTAGTCTCCGCCAGTTTAAATCAGTCTTCCTGTCCTCATCCGGTACTTCTCACTGACGAGAACAGTGTTATCGATCAGGCGATGTGCGCCGACATAGGCGGCAAGCGAGACAAGAATTCGCCGATCATCGAGCTCCTCGACCATCTCCAGCTTCTCGGTATCGGTAATCGTCAGGTAGTCGATCCGCAGCAGCGGTTCCCGCTCCAGCTCACGCCTCATCTGCCTGATTATTTTTGAAGCGTTGCGCTCTCCGCCCTCGTAGAGGTCACCGGCGAGGCGCAGTGAACGCGAAAGCACCAGCGCCGCCTGCCGCTCCTCCGGCGTCAGCAGCCGATTGCGCGACGAGCAGGCAAGCCCGTCAGCGTCGCGAACGATCGGGACGACAACAATCTCAACCGGCATATGAAGGTCACGGACGAGCCGCTTGATGACAATGGCCTGCTGTGCATCGCGCTGTCCCAGAAAGGCAAATTTCGGCTTAACGATATTGAAGAAGATCGTCAGCGCCGTCGTTACCCCACCAAAGATATCTGGTACCGTCAGCCCCTCCAGCTTCTCGCCCAGCCCCTGCACCCCGACATAACTTGCAAATCCGGCCGGGTACATCTCCTCGACGCTCGGGGCAAAGATGTAGTCGATACCAATCGGCGCGAGTCGGTCGGCATCACGCGCCAGATCACGGGGATAATTGTCGAAATCCTGCCCGGAATGGAACTGCGAGGGGTTGACGAAGATCGAGACGACCACGACGTCGCACATCCGCCGTGCCTCGCGAACCCTTGTCAGATGCCCCTCGTGGAGCGATCCCATCGTTGGAACAAATCCGACCGATTTCTGATCTCCACATAACTTGCTCGTAACAACCTGCATCCGAGCCGCTTTTGTGATTATTTCCATAAACTGTCTGTCGTTACGACCTCAAACCTCAAGAGAGATATAAAGAGACACTGGCCGGATCGGTGAGACGATCAAGCAGTTGTGCCGCCGTCAAACCAAGGACCGGATGAAGTATTCCGGGAGCGATCTCGGCAAGCGGAGCAAGCACGAAGCGACGCTCGTGCAGACGCGGGTGC
>JBEIMN010000005.1:0-18297 GCA_040378705.1 Acidobacteriota bacterium | reverse complement strand
GCGTGACGTCGAGCAGGAGCAGGTCCTTAACTTCGCCCGAGAGTACGCCTGCCTGAATACCTGCGCCGATCGCCACCACCTCGTCAGGATTGACGCCCTTGTGCGGTTCGCGGCCAAAGAACTCCTTGACCATCTGCTGAATCTTTGGAATGCGTGTCGATCCGCCGACCAGCACCACCTCGTCGATCTGTGCCGCCGTCACGCCGGCATCCTTCAACGCATTACGGCAGGGGGCGAGCGCCCGCTGCAGAATATCATCGACCAACTGCTCAAACTTCGCCCGCGTCAACTTCAGTACGAGGTGCTTTGGTCCTGTCTGGTCGGCGGTAATGAATGGCAGGTTGATCTCCGTCTCCATCGTCGATGAGAGCTCGATCTTCGCTTTTTCCGCCGCCTCTTTCAGACGCTGGAGCGCCATCTTGTCCTTCGAGAGATCGATCCCCTGATCCTTCTTGAACTCTTCGCTGATCCAGACGATCAGTCGCTCGTCGATGTCGTCGCCGCCAAGGTGTGTGTCACCGTTGGTCGACTTGACCTCAACTACCCCCTCGCCAACCTCGAGGATCGAGATGTCGAAGGTTCCGCCGCCGAAATCGAAGACAGCGATCGTCTCATCCTTCTTCTTATCCAGACCGTAGGCGAGTGCCGCCGCCGTCGGTTCGTTGACGATCCGCAGTACTTCGAGGCCGGCAATCTTGCCCGCATCCTTCGTTGCCTGCCGCTGAGCGTCGTTGAAGTAGGCTGGAACGGTGATTACAGCCTTCGTCACTGTCTGGCCAAGGTAGTCTTCGGCGGCCTGTTTCAGTTTCTGCAGGATCATTGCCGAGATCTCGGGTGGCGAGAACTCCTTGTCGTCGATTCCGATTCTCACGTCCCCGTTCGATGCCTGCGTCACATGGTACGGAACCTGCTTCATCTCTTCACTGACTTCGTTGAAGCGTCGCCCCATGAAGCGCTTGATCGAGTAGACCGTATTTTCCGGGTTGGTCACTGCCTGACGCTTTGCAACCTGGCCCACCAGTCGATTCCCGTCCTTCGCGAATCCAACCACCGACGGCGTCGTCCGCCCTCCCTCGGAGTTGGTGATCACCACCGGCTCGCTTCCTTCCATGATCGCGACAACCGAATTGGTCGTCCCGAGATCGATACCTATCACTTTACTCATGCTGCCTCCCTCGACGCTCAGTGGATTCTCCAGCCGCGCCTTCCAGTCAAATTTTGTCTCTCTCCAGGCCTTTTGCCGGGAAATTTCTCTCTCTTGAACTAAATCGCAGTATAGAAGTTGAGTCGGTTGCTGTCAAGAATCGTGAACTTTTACCTGTAAAAAATCTCCAACACGATTTTGATCCGGGTGAAGTGGCCCGAGGTCGATTATCTAACGCTGAAAATGTGAGGGGGGAGGGAGACTACGATTTTCGATCGCCAGTCTGGTCGATCGTCTGCGCAGAGCTTTGCATCTGTCGTTTGACGTGGTGGATGTAGTGTAGGCCGGAGATGATGGCCATGGCGAGGGTCGGATAGTAGATGACGGGCAGGCAGCGCTCAAAGTCGACGTTTGGGTAATGGAGGTGGAGCACGTTAGCCGTGAGAAAGGTGACGATGGTAAGAACCTGAACGAGGGTATTCAGTTTTCCGGGGATAGATGGCGGGAATCGGCTCCATCCGGTTGTGAGTCGAATGACGACGGCTCCGATGACAATAAAGATGTCCCGACTAATGACAGAGGCGGTGAGCCAGAAGGGAAGCGGTGGGAGCAGTGAGTGGCCCGGGAGGGAGAGGGTGATGAATGCAGTAATCAGGAGCAGTTTATCAGCGAGTGGGTCGAGTACTTCACCGAGAGGAGTCCGCTGATTGAAGGTCCGGGCGACGAGTCCGTCGAGTCCGTCGGTGAGAGCGGCGGCGAAAAAGATCGCCAGGGCAGGCAGGAAGCGCTGATAGCAGACCGCCGAGACGAAGATCGGGATCAGAATCAGCCGGAGGGTGGTCAACAGGTTGGCAGCGGTAAATACCGAAGTCATAACTGCAAAGAGTGATTCAGCGTGGAGTTCCACGACAAGGGTTTAGTTTCGCCGGTATTCTGACCGGATTTTGATCATACCGTTTCGATTTTTCTTTTGGAAGTCATTTGAGCCATAATGGCTGGTATGAAAGAGTCGGGGCGAAGGACGCTTATAGTTGGTGATATTCACGGAAAGCTGGGGCTGTTCAATCGGCTGCTGGACGAGATGTCGTATTCTCCGGTCGAGGATCGTCTGGTGCTGATCGGAGATCTGGTCGATCGGGGCGAGAATTCGCGCGGGGTCGTCGAGCGTGCGATCGAGTTGAAAGCAGCAGCGCCTGAGCTGGTAACTGTTCTGTGCGGCAATCATGAGGACATGATGATCGAGTGGATCAGGGACCCGGAGGGAATGGATGCCGAGATCTGGTACTACAATGGCGGTATCGAGACGCTGCGCAGCTACGCTAACGCGGACGGCAATTTTTCCATGCCCGAGTCGCACTACAATTTTCTGATCGGCCTGCCGAGGTGGCATGAGGATGAGCATGCGATATATGTTCACGCGGCGCTTCCGGAGACAGCGAAGGGTGAGTTTATTCATCCTTCGCTGGTCCCGAACAGTCCTGACCTGATCTGGTCGCGGAATGAGCGATTTTTTAATGATTATCAGGGGAAGACGGTGGTTTTTGGGCACACCATCGCCGGGCTGGTCTTTGGAGAGTGGGGAAAGGTCTGGATGAGGGGAGATGTGATAGGCGTTGATACGGGGGCCTATCTTTACGGGATTTTGTCAGGGATCGAGCTGCCATCGCGCCGGGTCTTTCGGGTCAGCGAGGAGATCGAGATGACGGAATTCTGAGCGTCCAGGTCAGGCGGGTTATGGCGAATAGCAGTGATCAGGGCACCATACAGTCAGATATTGGAGCGTCAGGTCCGCAGTCGGGGCGGCGGATGGCTCGAATGATTGCCGAAAAACTCGACCGTGTGATCCGAAGTCGTGGGGTGGCAGTGGTGATTCTGGATGCCTCGCCGGTACTTGCGGAGTGTTACCGACGGTTGTGCGAGGAAGAAGAGGTTTCCTGGACACGAGTAGTCGGTTTTCAGTTGTCTGAGTGGCGTGGGCGGGCGGAGAGTGATCCTGACGCGGGCCGTCGCATGCTGCTCGATTCACTGGTATGCAGGGTGCCGATGGCCGAGTTTCACGGTTTGCGGGGTGAGGCGGCCAACCCGGCGGCGGTCTGCGCCAATTATCAATCATTGCTCGAGAGACGACCGCCGGATCTGGCGGTCGTGGCGTTTGGGGTGGATGGAAGGATCGGAACTCCGCCGATTGAAGATTCGGTTGCTGGTGAGCGCGTTCTTTGCCAATCTGATTCGATCGGGCTGACGTATGGAGCGCTGGTCGAATGTCGGCAGATCTTCGCGGTCATCGGCGAGGAGGGGAGGCGGGGTGAAGAGCCACTCCCTCCCGGTTTCGCGCTCTTTGATCGTACTTAACGAGAAAACAATAAAACAATATTGGACTGCTTTGATGGCGAGTTGGTCAACGGGCGACTCCGCGATAGATTTCACCGAGCAGACGCGGGGTGTGTGGAAGCTGGAACCGGTCGAGGTGTGTGATATGGAAACCGGCATCTTCGATGATCTGGTCGATCTGCCGGTTCATATTGCACCCGACGCCGACAACTTTCTGAATCGGGTTGAGGCGATCCTGCCAGACGGAGATCTCTCGCAGATTGCTGCGGCCGTGTTCGAGAAAGATAAAGCTGCCCCCTGGGGAGAGGACGCGACGAATCTCGGCGAGGGCCGCCGCGACATCACCGATTGAGCAGAGAGTGAAGGTTGTGACGGCGCAGTCGAAGGATTGGTCAGGGAATGGAAGCCGGTTCTGAGCGTCGAGCCGCATCCTGGTGACCGGGATTGGTGAAGCGGCGATTCGTGCGCTGACGATCTGATCGAGCATCAGTTCCGGGTCGATGACGGTCAGTGAGGTGACGGTCGGAGGAAAATGCGGGAGGTTGAGCCCGGTGCCAAAGCCGATCTCGATCGTCCGTCCGGTGGCTGGCAGTAGTGACTCACTCCGCAGAAGCCCGATCGCGGCTTTGCCGAGCAGTCGATCGAGCAGCCATGGAAATATTCTCTTCGCGTAGAGGTTCCGCATAGTTCAAATTCCTGTTAAGTCTGTGTAATGTCCAGCCATTCGTTCGATCGGCACTTGTGACATAAGACTCTATTTTGTGCCAATTTCGTAAACATGTTGTAGGATACAAGTCCAGGTCTTGTCGATATCGATAAGAGTCTGATGATACCAGACTGTCCAGGCGAGAGGCCTGAAAGACAGGCCAGATTTAGTGCCAGATTGACCGAGAAATTGACAAAAAGACTGACTTATAGCGGGCTGGAGATATGGAAGCCCGTGTGATGAAAGGAATCCATCAACCGCCATGCGAGACGAGAGACAGATAGCCACGATCATTGCGAATGATTTCGGTGCAAATGCGACCTATGTCGAGGATCTTCTGCGTCAATTCCGGCAGAGCCCATCATCGGTCGGGGATGAGTGGGCAACCTATTTCAATGGGTTACCGGGAGGGAACGGCGCCGGAAAGATTGGCGGGAGTGAGGGGAGCGCGCCACTGGCGACACCACTGGCGACACCACTGGCGACACCACTGGCCACAGCCCTGGCGACACCACTGGCCACAGATCTAGAGGTTGCACCGGTCAGGGCGCCAGCGGTTGACGTCACGGTCCCGGCGGTCGTTGAAGAGGCAGGGATCGAGAGGGTCATCATTCGTGGTCCGGCAGTGAAGATTGTCGAGAACATGGAAGCGAGTCTGACGGTGCCAACGGCAACGTCGATTCGGCAGATTCAGATCAAGCTGCTCGACGAGAATCGGCGTTGGATCAATCGCCACCTTGAATCGAATGGGCGTGGCAAGACCTCGTTTACACATTTTATCGCCTGGGCAATGTTGAAGGCGGTCGGGAAGTATCGTCAGTTGAATGATGCCTATCAGCAGGCAGACGGCCAGCCGGTACGCCTGAAGCGGCAGGACGTCAATCTTGGCATGGCGATCGACATTCAGAAAAAGGATGGAACGCGGACACTGCTTGTTCCAAATCTGAAGCAGGCGAACCGGATGAACTTCAGGCAGTTCCTGGATGCCTATCAGGATCTGATTAGGAGAGCACGTGATGGCAAGCTGCAGGTCTCCGATTTTCAGGGAACAACGGTGAGTCTGACCAATCCGGGGACGATTGGGACGACGGCTTCGAGTCCGCGGCTGATGGCCGGACAGGGGTTGATACTGGCGACCGGCGCGATCGAGTATCCGCCGGAGTATGCGGCGATGACCGATACCGCGCTTTCGCAGCTTGGGATCAGCAAGGTGCTGACGATCACCAGCACTTACGATCACCGGATCATACAGGGGGCGGAGTCGGGGCTTTTTCTGGCGTACATTCACGAATTATTGCTTGGAAAGCACGACTTTTACGATGAAATATTTGCTGATCTTGGCATTACGTATCGTCCGCTCCGCTGGTCGACAGATGTCAATCCGCTCTTTTCAGGGGTCGATCGTGAGCGGGAGCAGATAAAAAAGCAGGTGCATCTCTTCGAATTCATCAATGCTTACAGGGTTCGCGGGCACATGATCGCCGATACGGATCCGCTCAATATGATTCCGATGCACGAGCATCCGGAGCTGGAGATCGAGACCTATGGGCTCTCGATCTGGGATCTCGATCGGATATTTTTCACCAATGGGCTTGGCGGCAGGGACTATGCGACACTGCGCGAAATCTGGTCGATGCTGATCGGTTTCTATTGTGGAAAGGTTGGCATCGAGAGCCGGCACATCGCGAGTGTCGAGGAGAAGCAGTGGCTGAAGGAGCGGATTGAGCAGGATCCGCCACCGCTGAGCCGCGAAGTGAAGATTCAGTTGCTGCAGCGCCTGATCGGAGCCGAGCAGTTCGAGAAGTTTCTGCACACGAAGTATCTCGGCCAGAAGCGGTTTTCGGTTGAGGGTGGCGAGTCGATCATCGCGGTGCTCGACCAGTTGATCATCGGTGCGGCGGAGCGTGGAGTTGACGATGTGGTGCTGGGGATGTCCCATCGTGGGCGGTTGACAGTACTGGCTAATATTATTGGGAACTTGAGTGAGCGGATATTTACCGCATTTGAGGGGTCGATACATCCCAACTTTCCGGCAGATGAGGGAGATGTGAAGTACCACCAGGGGGCAACGGGCGTGCGTGAGGTTGGCGGTCGCGAGGTGCGGCTGACGCTTTCACCGAATCCGAGCCACCTCGAGTTTGTTGATCCGGTGGTTGAGGGGATGGCGCGGGCGAGGCAGGACCGGCTGATCTCGGGTGGAGTTGAGCGTGGTACGGCCAACGAAACGGTATTGCCGGTGCTGATTCACGGTGATGCCGCCTTTGCCGGACAGGGGATTGTGACGGAGACGCTCAATCTGGCGAGTCTGGACGGTTACACGACGGGGGGGACGGTTCACCTTGTCATCAACAATCAGATTGGTTTTACGACCTCACCGACATCGAGTCGTTCATCGATCTATTCGACTGATGTTGCGAAGATGACGCAGTTGCCGATCTTTCACGTCAATGCCGACGACCTCGAGGCTGCGTACCGTGTGCTGCAGATTGCACTCGACTACCGTAAGAAGTTCAGCAAGGATGTGGTCATCGACCTGATCGGGTTCCGTCGTCACGGTCATAACGAAGGTGATGAGCCGAGCTATACCCAGCCGCTGATGTACCAGCGTGTGAAGGAGCATCCGGGGGTACGGGAACTCTATTCGCGCCAGCTGATGCGTGAAGGGGTGGTGACGGAAGATGATCTGAAGCAGATGATCGATGAGCGGTGGCGTCGGCTCGAGAATGCAATGCTTGGGGCAAAGGAGATTGTCGTCAGGCAGAAGGCGGTGACGCGATTGCCGGATGCCCCGCCGGAATTGGATGGTTCCGAGGTCATCGAGACGGGAGTGGCACGGGGTGTGCTGGCCGAAGTTTCCCGGGTCATGAGTGTCGTCCCGAGCGGATTTACGATCAATCCAAAGATGGTCAGCCAGATGTCGCGACGGGCGAAGATGGGAGAGGGAGAGGTTCCGGTCGATTGGGGTGGAGCTGAGGGGCTGGCATTCGGATCGATTCTGACCGAGGAGACTTCGGTCCGCCTCTCGGGCCAGGATTGTGGGCGAGGAACCTTCAGCCAGCGCCACGCGATAATGTATGACACGCTGACAGGGAAACCGTGGACGCCGCTCGAAGCGCTCTGCCGGAATGGGACGCGGCTCAACGTGATCGATAGTTCGCTATCGGAAGCGGCGGTGCTCGGTTTTGAGTATGGATATTCGGTAGTCTTGAAGAGGGATCTGACGATCTGGGAGGCGCAGTTTGGTGATTTTGCCAATGGTGCGCAGGTATTAATCGATCAGTTTATCGCACCGGGCGAGGATAAATGGCAGCAGACGTCGCGACTGGTTCTGTTGCTGCCACACGGATATGAGGGGCAGGGACCGGAGCATTCGAGTGCGCGGCTTGAGCGGTATCTTCAACTCTGCGCCGATGACAACATGCAGGTCTGCTATCCGACGACACCGGCGCAGTATTTTCATCTGCTGCGGCGCCAGGTGAGGCAGACGCTCAGCAAGCCGCTGGTGGTCATGACGCCAAAGAGTTTGCTGCGCCTCCCGCAGGCGGTATCGGCGCTCGATGAGTTCACGGTGGGAGGGTTTCTGCCGATTATCGGCGATCAGATCGATCCGGTGGCGGTTGAGCGTGTATTGCTATGCAGTGGCAAGGTCTACTACGACCTGGTCGCCGAGTTGCAGCGTCAGCCGACGGTTCAGGGGCGGATCGCAATCCTGCGACTCGAGCAGTTTTATCCATTCCCGCTGACGCTGCTCAAGCGCTGGCTGTCCGGCTATTCGAAGGCGCAGGAGATCTTCTGGGTTCAGGAAGAGCCACAGAACATGGGTGGATGGAACTTTATGCGGCCGCGGCTGGAAGCGCTGCTCACGGACGATCAGGAATTGAAGTATGTCGGGCGGGCGATGAGTGCGAGTCCGGCGACTGGCTCCTACACCATACACCAGCTGGAGCAGGCCAGGTTCATTGGTGAGGCGCTGAGTTGATTTCCGGTTTTGGGGAGTTTTGGAGCTTCTCCGCGACCAGCAATGGAGTTTTTCTTGACACCGCGATTTTCCGAACGACTCGTGACGACGTCCGAGGCGGCGTTTGATCTGGCGATCGATCTGGCGCGCAGCGTCGTTGGTCGAACGAGCCCGAACCCGCCGGTAGGGGCGGTTGTAGTCAGGGATGGAGTGGTTTGTGGAATGGGGGCGACACAGCCGCCGGGAGGGCCACACGCAGAGGTTGTCGCGTTGCGGGCGGCGGGCAATATGGCGCGAGGCGCGACACTTTACAGTACGCTTGAACCTTGCACATTTCAGGCCAGAACGCCGCCGTGCACCTCGGCGATAGTTGAGGCCGGGTTGAAAAAGGTCTGTTATGTGGCCCGGGACACGGATCCACGGATGGGGCCCGGGGCGGAGGCGATACTGACGAGGGCGGGCATCGAGGTTCTTCGGCTCAAGGATCGTGACGGAGTTGTTGCGGATCTGCTCGCGCCGTTTCGGTGCCGGGTGGCGGAGGGGCGTCCGCTGGTCAGTGTGAAGTATGCCATGACACTGGATGGGCGGATCGCCGCGGTTGGTGGTGACAGTCGCTGGGTTAGTGGGCCGGCCTCACGGCGGGAAGTTCACCTGCTTCGTGACCGTGTCGATGGAATAATGGTCGGGGTGGGGACGGTGCTGGCGGACAATCCGGAATTGACGACGAGGCTGGAGGGTCACTGGCGCGAGGTCAATCATCCGCTGCGGGTAGTGGTCGACAGTCGCGGGCGGTCGCCGCTTGGTGCACGCCTGTTCGATCCGGAGCTGCCTGGCCGAACATTGGTTGCGACGGTCGATCCCCCATCAGACTGGGTTGCGGGGCTCAAGGTTCGCGGGGTCGAGGTCGAGTGTGTCGCGCCGGATTCGCGTGGCCGTGTCGATCTGAGGCTTCTCCTCGCAAGCCTGGCGAGGCGCGGGCTCAATCATCTGCTGGTTGAGGGTGGTGCGGAGCTGGCTGGAGCGTTTAGTGACAGCAGTCTGATCGATCAGATTTTTGCTTATATCGCGCCGAAGCTGGTTGGTGGGGCGGCGGCTCCCGGGCCACTGGGCGGGGTCGGAGTCGGGTTGATGGCCGATGCCAGGCCCTTTCAGTTGCGGAGGGTTGAGCGGCACGGTGAGGATCTTCTGCTGACGGCAATGGCGGTCGATGCGAAGTGGTGGTCCTCTGGTTACGGCACAGTTATGACGCAGACGGGGGAGTCGAATGTTTACGGGAATAGTTGAAGAGATGGGCGAGGTGCGCGCGATCGTCGGTGATTGTGAGACGGGCAACTTTATTACCATTGGTTGCCGGGTCGTCATCGAGGGGGCGCGGCTCGGCGAGAGCATCGCCGTCAATGGAACCTGTCTGACTGTGACGGAGCTGGGGGAGGGTCGTTTTACGGTTGGTCTCAGCCCGGAGACCCTGCGGCGAACCAACCTTGGCCGGTTGCAGGTTGGTGACCGGGTCAATCTCGAGCGTTCACTGACGTATGGGGGGCGAATGGGGGGCCATTATGTCCAGGGCCATGTCGACGGAGTCGGGAGGATTGCAGGGATAATTCCGGAAGGGGACTCGCTCCTCATTCGGATTGAGCCGCCGGTGGAGATGATGCGCTATATCGTCGAGAAGGGGTATGTCGCGGTCGACGGAGTCAGTCTGACGGTGGCGGCGCTCGATGTGACGGGCTTCACGATTGCGATGATAACTTATACACGTGAGGCCGTGATTATGGGGCACCAGCCGGTTGGAACTCCGGTCAACATCGAGGTTGACATCATTTCCAAGTATGTCGAGCGTTTGACGTCGGCCTGGAGCGCTGAACCGGCGCCGCTCGAGAGTGGGAGGCGCACTGATGCTCAGTAGCGTTAATGCGGCGCTTGGCGACTATGCCGCCGGGCGGATGGTGATCATTGTCGATGACGAAGACCGCGAGAATGAAGGCGATCTGGCCTGTGCTGCCGACCACGTCACCCCGGAGATCATTGCCTTCATGGCGCGTGAAGGGCGTGGTTTGATCTGCCTGCCGCTTGCCGGGACGATCGCTGATCGGCTCGAGCTGCCACTGATGGTGCTGGAGAATCGATCACCATACGGGACCAATTTTACCGTCTCGATCGAGGCGGCCAGTGGGGTGACAACCGGAATCTCGGCGGCAGACCGTGCGCGAACGATCAGGGTCGCGGTCGATCCCGGCAGCACTCCCGGGGATCTGGTCCGCCCGGGCCATATCTTTCCGCTCCGGGCGCGCCCTGGCGGGGTCATCGAACGGCCCGGCCAGACCGAGGCGGCGGTCGATATGGCGAGGCTCTGCGGCCTGACGCCTGCGGGAGTAATCTGTGAGATTCTGAATGACGACGGCACCATGGCACGTATGCCAGACCTCAGAATCTTTGCCGCCCGCCATGACCTCAAGATCGTCAGTGTTCGACAACTGATCGAGTACCGGCAGCAGCGTGAAGATTCTGCGCTCTGCGCTATACCGTAGTAGATTGTTTTTGACCTGAACTGGATTGTTTTTGACCCGAAATGGGTTGTTTTTGACCTGAACTGGGTTGTTCTTGAGAGGACGAGATGGCTGTTTACGAGGGTGAGCTGGTTGGAACCGGATTGAAGTTCGGGATTGTTGTCAGTCGCTGGAACGATCTGATCACACGTCGTCTCCTTGAAGGGGCCGAGGACGGGCTTCGGCGTCACGGTGTCGTGGCGGAGAATATCGATATAGCCTGGGTGCCAGGTTCGTTCGAGTTGCCGGTCGTTTGTAAGCGGATGGCCGAGACTGGTCGCTACGATGGCATCATTGCGCTCGGAGCAGTTATTCGCGGCGCGACCAGCCATTATGACCACGTCGCCGGGGCGGCGACGAGCGGGGTCGCCCAGGTTGGAATTCAGACAGGGATTCCATGCATTTTTGGAGTTGTGACGACAGAGAATATCGAGCAGGCGATCGAGCGTGCCGGGACGAAGTCGGGCAACAAAGGTTTCGACGCCGCCGTCGCGGCGATCGAGATGGCCAATCTGCTGCGTCATATTGGGCGCTGACCGGGCTCGGATCGAGCGAGCGCTAAGTAAGACGACTACGGTGTCTGGCGTGTCTGGCGGTTCATAAAGTAGATCAGGCGGTCGTTGAAATGGAGATGTTTCAGCTTCTCCGGCGGCTCGATGAGCGGTGGGCCTTCGATGATCACCGGTTTGATCTCCGGGGGGGCGGCGTCATTTCCACCTTTACGGTTGATCGCGTAGTCGACCTCTTTCAGTACCCAGTCGGATCTTTTGGCAGCCGCCGACCAGAAGAGGAGGAAGAGGTCGCACTGATCGATATTTCGGTAGAGTTCCTTTTCCCACCGCTGGCCTGGATCGAGGCTCAGCAGATCCTGAAAATATTTGATTCCCATCTGATCGAGCATCTGGACGCGGGCGAGTACTTTGTCGCGGTCTTCTGAAGCGTAGGAGATGAAGGTGTAGCGGTAGGCGTGAGCCTCCGCTCCGACTGGTTCCATCGGCTCCGCAGACGTTTCCGGAACCGGGGTTCCGGCGGGGACGACGCGCAGAAGGAACGAGATCTGGCCGATCGGGACCGTCTCCTGGCTGATCGTCACCTTGCCGGCGAGATTGCCGAGTCGGCAGTCGGCCGGAATCCCCACGATGAACTGAACCGATTCGGTGTCACCCATCCAGACGAGGGACTGGATAGGGTCTGCTATTTCAACGATTGAAGGCGGCTGTGAGATTGTGCGAGACAGCGTGAGATGGAACATCAGCTCCGAGCCGCGTGCGATGCGCGATGAGAGCGTCTTTACGCCACGTGAGCGCGCGGTTGGATCGAACTGGATGGCGAGTCGCGCCGCCTCCGCCCCCAGATCCTCGAGGTGGGCGAAGACCTGGATCATGATCGTCTCTCCCTGGGGGGCGAGCGGGGGAGCGAAGACCGAGCATTCGACGACGTCCTGCTCCGGGCTGGCGGTCAGATGAAGATTCGCCGCCGCGATCGGGGCGGTCACTGAACTCATACTCCCCGCGTCAGGAGCTTTTTCGGCTCCAATCGGGGCTTCGCGTGGCTCGTGAGCCGGTGGGATGGACTTCACGTTCCGGTCAGACGGCTTTTCAGCCCTCATTTCCGGCTCGATCTTTCGGCGGCGGATCGGCAACGCTCCGATCAGCATCAGCAGGGCGCCAGAGCCGCCGAGCAGCGGGGTGACGACATTCAGCTGATCACTTTTCAGAAGCGGATCGGCGACCGTGATCGTGAGCGTCTCCTTCCAGAGCCGGCGGCTGATCGTCTTTTCATTTTTGGAGGTTGGGCGCCATTCGATCTCCATCTCCGCTTCGAGATTCTGGCGCAGGGAAGGGGATGTCGTCCTGATTGTCCATTCCCACTCGAGGGTCAGTTCCTTCGCGAGCGGACGCCAGGGGGAGGTGGCCGATTCGGTCGGGATGATCTCGATTGAGTCTGATTGCAGCCGGCATCTGATCCAGGCCTGATAGTCTGTTCCCTGGCTCTCCTCGATCGGTACGGTTAGCGGCCGGCCCGGCACCGGATCGATCGATTGTGCAATCCCTGTCCGGTCGCCATTCGTGGTCGTCTGGTCGGTTTGTGTCGGCTTCTCGACCAGTTTACGGACAAACCTGATTCGGACACGCTCCAGTGATCCCTTTTCGAGCCGTCCAGGATAGTCGCCTTCGACCTCTTCCTGGTGAAAGAGCGGCTGGGGTGGTGTTGGCGCCACCGGGGTTGGATTTGGATCGATACGATAGTAGAGAACCTCGTCCGGTGTCGGAGTCGGTCTTGGAGGTGGTGCGGTGGGTTTCGGAGTCGGCGGTATCACTGGAGCCGGTGGGGGTGGAGCCGGTGGGGGTGAAGGGCGAGCACTCTTTTCGTCGCTCTTTCCGTCCGGTCTTTTGCCAGATCCATCGTCAGGTCCATCACCTGGAAGAGCCTCTGCCGGCGCGGGACGCGGGAAGGGGGTTGGGCGAAGGATCGGCCTTATCGGCTTTATTGGTCTAATCGGTCTCACGGGTGTGGGCGTTGCCGACGGAGATGGTGTCGGTGTGACAGGCTTAATCCGCGGCTCGTCGATGATTGATGGTGGTGGAGCCGGATTGACGGCCGTGGACGATGCTGGCGGCTTAAGGGCGCGCTGATCCAGATTCTGCCCGCCGATCTTAATCTGACCCGATACCCGCTCGCGCTTCATCAGATATCCACCCGCACCAAGCAGAATCAGGAGCACTCCAGCCACCCTCAGTGCCCGTTGCCAGGTTGCCCTTGCCGGAATCATTGAACTGTTATTGATTGCTTTATTCATTGGGCTTTATTAATTTGCCATCGAGAATGGGTATCGGAATTTTGCCATATCTTTCGCCAGATCCTTCGCCGGGCAACCACGTCGGGCACCGCCCAATTGCTGGCAAGGCAGTCGGGTCTTTGGACTCTTCACACAATTAAGATACAATAAATTTTTTGGACGGGGAATAAAGAAAACGGCAGGAGTTGCCTGCCGTTTTAAGAGAAGATAGCGCGTACGGGACTCGAACCCGTGCTCTCCGCCTTGAGAGGGCGGCGTGTTAACCAGTTACACCAACGCGCCTAACGATTGTCAAGTTACCACGGTCGGATACACTTTTCAAGCATCCCGGGCTTGCCTGGCATTCAGACCTGGTGATTTCATTACACCATTTTTCAAATTCTTAGAGTCAAACGAAGAGAGGAAAGTCAGATGTCCATCTCGCTGGCAAATCAAATCAGGCGGCAACTGATCGACGGAGTTCGTGAGCAGTTGAATCTTAACCTGAATCCAGAGGATATAGTGGTCGAGATTCCGCCGCAGCGGGAGATGGGGGATCTGGCCTTCCCGCTCGCCTTCGATCTGGCGAAGCGGATCAAGGCGGCGACCGGTGAAAAGCGGAACCCGCGTGAGCTGGCGGCTCCATTGGCAGCGAGCCTTGGAGTAATTGCCGGCGTGGCCAGGGTCGAGATCGCCGGTCCGGGTTATCTCAACGTATTCTTCGACCGTGCATCCTTCTTTCGCGAGCAGGTTCTCGGTTTAGAGGGTGTGGCAACGGCGGGGGAACCGTCGGCGAGTGGGAAGCTGATTGTCGAGCATACCTCGATCAACCCGAACAAGGCCGCGCACATCGGTCACGTCCGCAACGCGGTGCTTGGTGATACGACGGCCCGAATCCTGAAAGCGATCGGCGAGTCGGTCGAGATACACAACTACATTGACAATACCGGAGTTCAGGTTGCGGATGTGGTGGTAGGCTTTCTACACCTTGAGAATCGCACGCTTGACGATATTCGGGCGATAGCCGGGCGTGTGGTCACTGAGCGCGGCGATAGTTTCGATTACTATTGCTGGGATCTCTATGCCCGGGTTGGAGCCTGGTACGAGGAGGATCGGACCCGGCTTCAGATTCGCGCTCAGACGCTGCACCTGATCGAGGAGGGAAACAACACGACGGCGGAGGTCGCCGAATATATCTCGACGCAGATTGTCTCGTGCCACCTCGCGACGATGGAGCGACTCGATATCAGCTATGATCTTCTCGCACGCGAGAGCGAGATTCTGCACCTGCAGTTCTGGGCGCACGCCTTTGAGAAGCTGAAGGCGAATGGTGCGATCGTTTATGAGACCGATGGCCGGAACAAGGGTTGCTGGGTCATGAAGGCTGATGAGCTGCCGGGGGCGGAGCCGGTCGAGGCGTTGGCGCCGGACGGAGAGACAGAGTCAGGGTTCGACGCCGACAAGATCATCGTTCGTTCGAACGGGACCGTGACCTATACCGGCAAGGATATCGCTTATCATCTCTGGAAGCTTGGCAAGCTCGGCCTCGACTTCCACTATCGTTTCCTCCACCATGACCATCGGGGGCGCGAGGTCTGGGTGACGACCGGTGACGAGTCTGCGGCGGCGGCGACTCATCCGGTCTTTGGAAACGGAACGGCCTTTCTGAATGTGATCGATGTCGGGCAGTCCTATCCGCAGGCCAACGTCAAAAAAGGGGTCATGATGATCGATCATGACGACCGAGTGTCAAGAAGCGCGCACCTTGCTTACGAAAAGGTGACGCTGACTCCGGCCGCGGCGGCAGAGCTTGGGACTGAGCTTTCGGAGGCAGATTCCCAGCGCCAGCAGATCGGAATGTCTGGACGGAAAGGGCTCGGAGTCAAGGCTGATGACCTGATCGACCGGCTCGAGCAGGATGCCGGCCGCGAGGTTCAATCCCGTCATCCGGAGATCAGCGAAGCCGAACAGAAGAAGATCGCGCATCAGATTGCCGTCGCGGCACTGCGTTACTTCCTGTTGAAATACACGCGAACCTCGATCATCGCCTTCGACTTCAGGGAGGCGCTCAGTTTCGACGGGGAGACAGGCCCCTATCTGCAGTACTCGGCTGTGCGTGCCCGGAACATATTTCGCAAATCAGGACGCTCAACGGAGGATCTGCGGCGTGAATTCTCCGACTGTTCACCAGAACAGATCGGTACGCTGTTTGCGGAAGCGGAAGCAGGAGGGACCGAACTCTGGTCGCTCGTCTACTTTGCCGGCCGGCTTGGGGAGTCGTTGCAGCTTGCCGCCGCGGGCTTTGAGCCGACGCATCTGGCCAAGTATGCCTTTCAGCTGGCGAAACAGTTCAATCTTTTTTATCATCATCATCATATCCTGAGCGAACCGAATGAGACTCGGCGCCTTTTGCTGCTGATGGTCGCTGACGTGGCGCGACAAAAACTGGAAGAGGCACTTACTGTTCTGGGAATTGAAACGCCGGAAATGATGTAGAAACCCAACCACTACAAAATACGGAAGACTATGTTTATTGTGATGCAATCTGAGGCGAAGGACGAGGATGTCCGTCGTGTAATCGAAGTCGTCGAATCATTTGGCTACAAGGGGCATGCCGTGCCCGGAGCAAGCCGGACCGGTGTCGTCATCACCGGAAACCAGGGGGTGATCGATCCGGCCCCCTTCGCCAACCTTCACGGTGTAGCGGAATGTTTGCGGATTACGCGCCCCTACAAGCTGGTCGGGAGCGATCTGAAGAACGAAAAGAGCATCATTCGGGTCGGTGAAGCGGAGATTGGTGGCAATGAACTGGCGTTGATTGCCGGTGTCTGCGCGGTCGAATCCCACGAACAGACGATGCTCACGGCGGAGCTGGTGGCAGAGATGGGCGGAAAATGGTTTCGTGGCGGGGCGTTCAAGCCGCGAACTTCCCCCTATGCCTTCCAGGGACTGGCGGAGGAGGGGTTGAAGATCCTGGCAGAGGTTCGTGACCGATTCGGTCTCCGGATTGTCACGGAGGCGGTCGATGAGCCGGCGCTCGATTTGACGGAGAAGTATGCCGATGTGATTCAGATCGGGACACGCAACAGCCAGAATTTCAGTCTTCTCAAGCGTGCCGGGCAGGCGCGGAAGCCGATCCTGCTCAAGCGCGGCATGTCCTCAACGCTTGAGGAGTTTCTGCTCGCCGCAGAGTACATTATGGCAGAGGGTAACTATCAGGTGATTCTTTGTGAGCGGGGGATTCGGACATTTTCGACCCATTCGCGATTCACTCCTGATCTGACGATCGTCCCCGAGGTTCACCGGTTGACGCACCTTCCGATCATTTTTGATCCGAGCCACAGTACCGGGAAGCGGGAGACGGTGATCCCACTCGCGCGGGCGGCGGTTGCGGTTGGAGCAGACGGGCTGCTGGTCGATGTCCATCCATATCCGGAGAGGGCACTCTGCGATGGTCCGCAGGCACTGCTCTTTGACCAGTATCGACAGCTGGTGAAAGAGGTCCGCGCCATCTCGGATATCGTCAGGAGCAGTCCGCTCGTTCACGGTTAAAGCGGGCCAGCAGGGCTCCATTGCGAGGCCATTGACGCCATTGTCAGGCCACAGACCACATAGTCCGCATCTTCATCGATTGTCCGGCCTTCAGGCAGGTAATGACCGATGAAGGTGCGGACTATTCTCGTTCAATCTCGAAATTGATCGCTCTCTTTGCCGTGCTCTTCGCGAGGCGATCGATGACAACGATGCGCAGCTCGTACGATCCGGGGTCGAAGGCGGAGAGATCGAGTCTGGCCTGGTAAGGGATCCGGGCCGGGTCGATCTCATCCTTTTTCCCGGGAGGAAAGATTGCTCCGAGGGGGGAAGCGTAGATCAGTTTGTTGCCAGTGAAGAGCTGGGTCTGGATTGCGGCGTCGGGCGGCCCCTTCTCGCCGGGTTTTGCGTTGTAGGTGAAGACGAGAAAGTCGAGTTTCGCGCGGCGCGGGAAGCTGCGATAGACGAGTGATCGCACGTTGGGATCGCTGGTGGTGGCGTCAGGACGTGAGGTTTCTGACGGTTCGCCGCGGGTCAGAAAGATGCTGCTCAGCGTCAATTGGTGGCGAGCCGGATCCGGGATCTCGATCCAGGTGCCGGCTGATCCGATGGTTGGGCTCCCCTCCTGCCGCAGAAGCATTCGTACCTGATAGAATCCCGGTTTCAGTTTCAGTAGTCGCCGATAGCCGAGGCCATTACGGAGCGCGGTGGCGCGCGACTCTTCGCTCAGGTTGAGCTCCATCTTCTCGGTACGGTTATCGACGGTTCGGCCATTTTCGTCGAAGATCAGACTGATCAGTTCAAGCCGTGCCTGTTGTCGTTCCCCGGCTGTCTGGAGGCGGATTCCGTTGACATCGATATGGGCTGAGAGGTCGATCATCTGCCCCTCTTCGCGGGTTTCGAGGTAGCCGGCGGTGAGGCCAAGTGGAATGTCGCGAATCGGAGTCAGGGCGGATAGTGCGTTTCTGATCTGGAGATCGCGGAGTTTTGTCGCCTCTTTTGGTGATGTTAGCGCAGCTTCGATTAGTCGGGACTGTTCGCGTTCCGCTCGCGCGAGCTGCTTCTCGTCAGGGGCAAAGTAGCCTTTGCGAGTCCGGACACGGTATTTTGGATGGCCCGGCACCTTTACTTCGATCTTGCGGAAACGACCATCGCGATATGAGCCGGAGGGTTCGAAGGCGAGCAGATAGTAGGTTTCTGTATCGGCGACGATCCGATCCAAAGAGCCGATCGATTTTTCACCGAACACATCGGCATTCACAAACTTCTCGTGGTTGACGCCGACGATCGATTGAAAGGATT
>JBEIMN010000004.1:0-19529 GCA_040378705.1 Acidobacteriota bacterium | reverse complement strand
GACGACGGCTGGTCGGACGGTCGACGGCTGGGTCTATTATCCACATCCCGAAACGAAGGTCCGACATCACCAGGAGCAGTCGATCATCGAAGTTATCGCTCCGCCAATCCCCGGAATCACTTATGGGGCGACCGTGACGCTCGAACTGCTGCCGGATGAGATCGACATCGGCTGAAACGGACTGCCCGGTCGCGCCCAAATGAAATCAGTTGGCCGAAATCAGTTGCTAATTAGTTAGTGGCCGGGCGCGCCGTTGTCTCTCTTTGCAGCCGGAATAGTTCGTGGTAATAGCCCTGCTTTTCGAGCAGTTCGTCGTGGGTTCCATCCTCAATGATCTCGCCCGCCTTCAGGACAATGATGCGGTCAAAATCCTCTATGCCGGAGAAGTGGTGCGAGATGGCGATCATCGTCTTTCCGCGCTGAACCCGTTCGAGTGATTCCTGAATGAGCCGTGTCGATTCGGCGTCGATCGCCGAGGTTGGTTCGTCGAGAATGAGCAGTGAAGGGCGTTTGATTATTGCCCGTGCAAGGCAGATTCGCTGGCGCTGGCCCCCGGAGAGTGTGCTGCCGCGCTCGCCGATGATCGTTTCGTATCCTTCCGGGAGAAGGGCGATGAATTCGTGAGCGGCGGCATCGCGGGCGGCCTGTTCGATCTCGCGATCGGTCGCGCCGGGTTTGCCATAGGCGATATTTTCGCGAATCGAAGCCCCGACAAGGACCGAATCCTGAAGAACGACTCCGATCTGGCGCCGGAGCGACTGGCGTCGATACTCTCCGATCCCGTGACCGTCGACCAGGATACGCCCCGATTGAGGCTGGTAAAAACGGAGCAGCAGATTGGCGATGGTCGATTTTCCAGCACCGGAGGCGCCAACCAGGGCGACCCGTTCACCCGGCTCGATCCGGAATGAGACGTTGCGAAGCGCGAGCTGCTTTTGCCGTGCAGGCTCTCTTCCGTCCGTCATCTCGTAACTGAAAAATACGTTCTCAAAGACTACTTGCCCGTCGAGCCTGCTTACCTCGATTCCCTGCTGATCATCGACAACTTCGGGCTCGATCCTAAGTATCTCTGCGATCCGCTCCGCACTCGCCATGGCTTTTGAGAACTGGCTGGAGATGCGGGCCATCGTCCGCAGCGGTTTATAAAGACTGGTCAGATAGGCCGTAAAGATCAATACTTCACCCGGCAGGATTCTGCCGCGCAGAACCTGGAGCGAGCCAAAGAGAACGACGGCGCAGAGACCGGCCGCGCTGATCAACTCGACCGCACGTGTCGCGGCCGCCTCCATTCGCGCCGTGTGGATCCCCTCGGCGAGTGTCGCGCTGCCCTCGCGCTCGAACCGTTCCTGCTCGAGCTTTTCGCGTGCAAAGGCACGGACGATGAGGAGTGACGAGAGCACGTCATAGATTCGTGACGCGACCACTCCTTCCCGTTCACGTTGCCTTCGCGCCGATGCCTTGATTCGACGATAGACTCCGAACAACGCATAGCTCAGTACCGGAAAGGTCGCCAGCACGATCATGGCCATCCGCCAGTCGAGCCAGAACATTACCCCGAACATCCCGATTACCGTCAGTGAATGCGCGGCAAAATTGAGGGCCGATTCGGCGAAGATGTCCTTGAGTGCCGAGGTGTCGCTGACGACACGCGTCAGTAGCTCGCCGGTCCGTGCACGGGCGTGAAAGGAGAGCGAGAGTTGCTGAAGGTGCGCGAAGAGGAGACGCCGCAACCGGTAGACCATCTCGTGCCCGATCCGCGCGGTGATGAAAGTTTGCGAATAGGCGAAGACTCCGCGAAACAGCGCGATCAGCACGATCGACCCGGCAATTACAACGATCGCGGTCGTGCGCCCGCGGGCAAAGAGTGGCGACAGCCAGTTCAGAAAGCCGGGCGGGCTTCGATCGAGCAGCAGGTGATCGAAGATTATCTTCAATGGCCACGGCGCCGCCAGCTCGGTCAGCGTGTAGCCGGCCATGCAGAGCACCGAAAAGAGCAGGCTGCCACGAACTTCAAGCAAATGGTCGATGACGATCGCCTTCAATGTCTGCGTGCGTGGCGTTGACGGATCAGGCATGCTTACCCTCCAGCAGTGAACGGAACGTGTGTGGCACGACGCACTCGAAACCTTTCAGTTCAGTCAGCAGCCGGTCGATGAAGCTGAATGCCGCTTCACTCATCACCCGGTGATGGAGCAGAATCCCGATCGTGGCGCTTTCCTTTGCCGTCTTTGCCTGTTCGGGCTGTACCACCTGGCCCACCTTCTGGATCTGGCGAATCAGTTCGGTGAGCAACAGATCTACTGGTTTCAGATCACGACTCGATCTCCAGTCGATGATGTCGAGTGTCGCGGGGATTCGGCGAAGGGCCGTATTCACCTTCACCGCGCGGCTCGATTCGATATCCGAGATCGCGTGGAAACCGAGGTCGATCAGCGCCTGGCAGGTGGCGGCACCATAACGATTCCACGGCGGGGTGAAGACCGGATAGAAGGCGCTTCCAAGCATCTCTTCAAGTCGCGCTCTGCCGGCACGGATATCTTCGAGCTGCTGTTGATAGTCGCGGGCTGGCCCGAATTCGCATTTACGCCCGGTCGTCTCATGATTTTCGTGTCGCCAGCCGTGCTGGTTTACTTCGATCAATTTTGGCTGGCCCGACTGCGCTGCCCCCAGTAACCGCGCGCACTCCGTCGTCAGCAGCCCCGGAATGACCTCGAAGTTGATCGCCATCTCTCGTGTCTCGAAGAGAGACAGCAGCCGCCGCAGCAGTGGTGTGTCCTCCGCCGCGTCATCGTCACGGAAGAATAGCGCAATTCGGCGCCCGCCATCCGATGCGTCGCGCAGGCTCTCTCCAAGTTTTATCCAGTACTCATTCATCGTTTTTCGACTATAGGTGAAAATAGTAACTCATCGCCCGACAGGTCAGAATTTTTTCATACTCAAAGATCCTGAGGGAAGATTTTTCTCTGGCAGATTAGTCTCTCCAGCCAGTTCAGTCAGCAGTGTTTTAGTCTTTCGGACGCCGTCGAGATCGATCTTCAACCGATGATCGGAATTGGCTGGCGTCGTAAGCATGGCGGCCATCAGCGGTGCGAGTTTCCCGGAAGCGAGCTCTTCCGCCGTGATCACGCTGACGATGCCAGACTGTTCAAGCTTGTGCGCCCGGATGGTCTGCTCCCGATTCTCGTTTCCAGTGAATGGGTGGACGATCGACGGGACGCCAGCCGTCAGAATATTCATGCAGGTATTGTAGCCGGCGAGGCTGATCGAGAGCCGGGCGTTTCGCATCGCTCCGACAAGGTCGGGCGTGAATCGTTCGATCATGATGTCGTCGTCACCGGCGTAGTTATCGACCAGCTTCCTGAACTCATCCGCCGGCAGGTATGGCCCGGTGAAGATATGTAGCCGGTGGGGAATGGAGCGTCTTACCTGACGGCTCGCCTCGCCGGCGGCGTAGAGTAGTTCGAGGCCGACGCGACCGCCGCCAATGCTGACAACGACGACCGTCTGGTCGCCGCCAGTCGGATTGCTCGCTGCCGGCTCAACCTCGACGACATAGCCCGTATACTCAATCCGGCAGGTCAACCGGTCGACGGGTGGAAAAGTCTCGCCAAGGGACTGAAATGTCGGATCGGAATGGACAAGGATCAGATCAAAGAATTGGTTGGCTCTCTCAATTGCAAAGTCTTCAAAATCTTTCTGGTCTCGCTTCGCGACGAGGATGTCCCGGAGACTGCAGACGATCGACGGGGCAGGCTCTCGCCGTCGCGCGGCTTCAAGCAGTGGTCGCAGCTCGAAATCGAACTTCATCCGCCCAAATGGAAACAGCTCGATCATCAATATGTCCGGATTGAAGGTCGCGAAGATTTCGAGCAGCCCTGACATCCTCTCCGCCCTGATCTCGTCAAGATTGCGGGTCGGATCGATGGCCACAATTCCTCGAAACTCCGGATCCGCCTGGAGTGCCGGAAGGTTGATTACCGCGATATTCCCGGGCAGCGTCGCGACGGTCGCCGCCGAGAGGGGCAATCCACCATTGATGAATCCGATTTCGAAACCATCGAGCCCGCGCAGGATCGCGAGGCTTCTCACCAGATGCCCCATTCCCAGAACCGGCTGGCAGTAGAATAGCAGCCGTTTTTTCATAAACCCTCCACTGTTCGGGCGGCGAGGTCGATCAGCCAGTCGACCAGCGGCCGGCCACCCGGTTTCAGTCGCGTGATGCATCGAACCGCGCGTTCGCCAATCAGCGCCGCGGCGATCTGCCAGCGCAGTGACTGTTCGTCTAATGGTTGACCCGCCGCCCCGAAATAGCCGGCTAGAAGTTGCTCGACAAGTAGTTCAGGCGTGGCTCCGCCCGCTTCCCGGTTGCAATAGTGCCAATAGTAGAGGTGGGCGATGAAGCTTCCAAGATCGATCAATGGATCACCAAGGCAGAGGTTGTCGAGGTCGATCAGTGCAATTGCACCCGACTCGAGCGCAATCATATTTTTGAGATGGAGATCGCCGTGCAGCAGGGCGAGGTTTCCGGTCCGGTTTCGCGGCTCCTTGCGTGCAAGCTTCGCCGCCAGCTCGGCCAGTCGCACCCTTTGCCCGCCATTGACCATCGCCAGCAATTCAATGGCGGTTTCAAGTTTTTGTCGCTGCTCCGTCTCAACGATCACCGGTAATGAACCGCTCCGGATCGTTGCCCCGATTTTATGGAGTTCCGCGATTGTCCGCCCTGTCCGGATCATCCATTCTCCGGTGAGATCTTCCGCCAGCTTCCTTTCAAGTGACACCCCGCGAACCTCGCGCAGCCAGACGCTCTCCGATTCATCGAGCCGGATGAGCGGTTCGGGAATCGTCAGTGATCCACTCCGGCACGACTCACTCCGCCAGAGGCTGCCAATCGCATTCCAGGCCGGATCGGACTCACCCGGACGATAGAACTTGCCGTACGACACTGTTGCCCCGTCCTCAAGCCGAAGCCTGACCGTGCACGAACGCTCGGCGACGTAACGGATAATCTCGATTTTACCGCGCTGTCGGGGACAGCCAATCTGTGACGCGACCTCGGATGAGAGGGCGTCCGGGTCGTTGAGCGCGCCGATTCCACGCAGTTTTCGATCGTTCGGGAATATCCAGAGGACTGAATCCAACTGATCGAGATGCCAGAGCCCCTGGCTGAAAGGGGTTTGAACCGTCGCCGTTTTCGCTGCCGCGGCATGGACCTGATGGCTCTCTCCCGCCCGACACGCCATAAGATAGACTGGTACGCCGACCATCCCACCCTTCGTCGCAACTTGAAGGTGATAGGTCAGCAGACAGTTTCTGCCCGGGCGATACTTGACCTGCTCGAGTCGACAGTCGGCGATAATCCAGCCAAGAAAGGGACCGTCAGCCAATATCTTCCCGGCCAGTCTTTCGTCGAGCAGCGTCGAAAGGTACGGCAGCTCGGCAGGAATATACCTTTCACTCATCGCCCGCCGACCTTCAATACTTCGTCGAAGAGCCCCTTTAACGTCGCAATGTTCCTGCGGGCGTCGAATCGCTGGTGGACGAACTCACCACCCTTGACGGCCATCCTTACCCCAAGCTCCGGATCGGCAAGCAGCCGCTCGATCGCCAGCGCCAGCGCTGCCGGATCCCTTTGCGGTACCAGCAGTCCGCACTCACCGTCACGAATCAACTCGGGAATTCCTGAAATATTGGTCGAAATGACCGGCAATCCAATCGCCATCGCCTCGACGAGGACATTTGGAATACCGTCGCGATCACCATCCTCTGTGATCAGGCTCGGGAGGATAAAGATCGTCGATTGATCGTAGATGCTTTTCAAATGCTCCTGCGTCATTGCCGGTTCAAGCGAGACCATTCCGTTCAGGCAATACTCGTCGATCCGTGCCTGTACCTTTTCTGCATACTCCGTCATTCCGCCGACGATCAGGCCACGGAAAGCAATCCCATCGTCCCGAACTCTGCGCCAGGCATCGATCAGATCCAGGAAACCCTTTTTTTCGACGAAACGGCCAACTGCCAGTAGCAGGGGCGGCTGCAGAGGCGAGGCCGGATTGCGATCCCGTGGCGTCGCGAAAAGTTTCAGGTCGACTCCGTGATAAATGACGTGAATCTTACCCGCACTTTTACTAAATTTGGCCAATTTAACCAACTGCGATAGATGGTTAAGGTTCGCTTCCGTACAGGTCACCACGAACCTTGCCGCCCGAATCTTGCGTGCCAGAAGATCGCCGGGATTCATATCCGCGCGGTAGATGTCTTTGGCATGCGCCGTAAAACTGAAGGACCGCCCGCACATCGACGCCGCAAGCAGGGTCACCGTCGTCGCCGTATGCGCGAAATGGGCGTGGAGATGTGAGATCGCTCCATTCTCGAGAACCGATGCGGCAATATACCCGGCCTGCAGAAACTCGCGCACGAAAGCTCGCCCGGTTCCACGCCTGTAAATCAGGCTCAGCCCGATCACTCGCGCCAGCGTCGACAGGTAATCGAGCGGCCGCGCGCGCATCAACCTGAGATGCGCGGCGGAAAAGCGCGGCCAACTCGCCCGCAGCATCCCGATCGAGCCACCTGATCTGCCAGATCTGTCCGACCCGCCCGATTCAACCTCCGGCAGATATTCGATCGGGACGCCAATCCGCTGCGTTACCCCGTGCGACGCCTGACCTGAAAGCTTCTTCATCGAGAAGACACGGATCTTCAAACCCGCCTGCTCAAGCAGCTCGATCTCGTTCGAGATGAACGTTTCCGAGGTTCGCCCGTATCCCTTCAACACGTACCCAACCACTTTTTCATTACTGTTTTCCATCATTCAGCAGCGCCAGGACCTCCTCGTTGATAACTCTTTTCGCATCAAGACTCAGCCGTGAATGGGCGTTCATTTCTACCGGACTTTCAGGCTCAACCAGACTCTCCAGATTTCGATCAATCTCTGCCCCAATCAGTTCCGGCGTCAGATGGTCGGGATGAATGACCGAAAAGAGCCCGAGTGGGGCCATTCGAGCCGCCCGAATCCACTGCTCCTCCGTCGGTTCGACCCGAGGAATGACGATCGCCCTTTTTCGCAGCGAGACGATCTCACAGATTGTGTTGTATCCGCCCATCGAGACAATCAGATCCGCCGCCGAGATCAGACCGAGCAGATCGTTGCTGAAATCGAGAAAACTTGTCTCCGGCAGCCCGCTCGCCCGTCGTCGTAACTCTTCACGCTGTGAGGCTGGCATTTCGGGCCCGCTGACGATGAGCGTCTTCAGGTTTGTCGCGCCTTTTCCGGCTCGCGCTGCCAGCGCCAGAAGGCAGTTGTCGATCACCCGATAGCCGTCCTCTCCGCCACCCGGCGTCACCAGCAGCATTCTTTGCCCTGCCCGCAGCTGAAAAGACTCCCTCACCCACCGCGAATGATCAGCCGCCACCTCCCGCCGCAGATAGCCACAGAAACGTGTTCGTTCTGCCACCTCCACCGGGAATTGATACTCTGCCACTGGATCGAAGATATCCTGCTGACCAAGGATCAATACCCGGTTGTAAAATGAACGAAGCGCGTTATAGTGGCCGTTTCGTCGCCAGTTGCCGATGATCGTTTCGGGCCGGTCGAGCACGTCCCGCAGCACCAGCACCGCCCTGGTCTCGGGGCGCTCCGCCCGCAGAAAATTGAAGCTCGCTTCGAGCTCACCCTTTACCCCGAGTGGTTTCTTGTCGACCATCACCAGATCAGGCGCGAAATGTCTGACCGCCGCCAGGATCAGCTCCGACCGCATCCCGATGATCTCTGCCGTCGTCGACTCAAGATACTTCGCACGGTACTCTCCGCGCGCTGTTCTGGTCAGACACGGCAGTTTGATGTAGTCCAGTTTGCCCGACTGGCCCGACTGGCCCGACTGGCCCGACTGGACTACGTCATTGGCAAGTTGCAGACTGTGAATGACCGGTGACCCTGTCACCAGCAGAATCGAGAGCCCGGGCAGTGACTCGAGCAGGCCACGGCTGATGGTCAGCATTCGCCTGATGTTCCCAAGCCCGAAGGTGTCGTGAGAATAGATTAATAGCCGCTTCATGACGCAGAGATTCACTGGAAATCGGGAAAGGGTCACGCTGATCAGACCTCTCCCCAGTCCTGATCCTCAGTAGACCTCCATCCCAAATAGTACCGCCATCGTTATTCCGAGCAGCAGGCTGAAGGCCGTGATGCCCGTCGATTGCCGGTGGAGGCGGTTAAACTCGACGCGCCGCGGGTCGTCTTTTGCCAGGCGATCGATCCCGCCCTCCATCCGCTCACGGAGCCCCTCCAGTCGTCGCGCGATGACGATGCCAGTGTAGAGGGTGAGCGCGAGCATTGTCGCAGCGATTGCATACCGTATCACCTCTGCAGCGTAGAGGGAGTGGCTGAACCTCCCGTAATATCGCAGCCCGCCGGCGATCAGTATTGCCACACCGCACCCATACCCGATTCGGTGGAAGCGCTTCAGAATCAGGCCAAATATTCTCCCCGCATTATCGCGCGAAGAGGCGCCCTCGAAAATCGCCGGGGCGGCGATCAGGGCGAGCGAACCCATTCCACCAACCCAGGTGATCAGGCTTAGAACCTCGATGATTGCCGATATGGTAATTAAATTGCGCACTGGTATTCCCTGAAATAAAGACTTGACAGAAATTCGGAACGAAATCTCCGGCCCGACACCCGCCGGCCCGTTTCAATTTTCGCACCGGCAGACCATATAATGCCACTTCTACCACGATCACCCAAAACCAGGTTGAGGATCAATCGATATGATCAATTCGACTCCGAATGGAATCCGCTCACTTTGGCGCCGCCCGATCGCGGCCCTTCTGCTCCTGACTGCGTTAATCGCCTCCCCGGCGATAAGAGGGCAGCAGGACGTGAAACAGTCACCATCACAACAGGACAAGACTGCCGTGCCAGCAATAAAGAATCCATTTCTTGAAGGTGAGGTGAACGCGCCAGACTTTCCCTCCGGCGTGGAATGGCTCAACACCGACCGTCCTCTCAGCCTGCGCGACCTGCGCGGCAAGATCGTCGTGCTCGATTTCTGGACCTATTGCTGCATCAATTGCATGCACATCATCCCCGACCTCAAGCGGCTCGAGGCCAAATATCCCGGACAACTGGTCGTGATCGGTGTCCACTCGGCGAAATTTACCACTGAAAAAGGTACCGACAATATCAGGCAGGCGATACTCCGCTATGAGATCGAACATCCGGTCATCAACGACAAGGATTTCGAGGTCTGGCAATCCTATTCCGCGCGCGCCTGGCCAACCCTTGTCCTGATCAATCCGAAGGGCAGGGTGATTGGCTCCCATTCCGGCGAAGGTATTTTCGACATGTTCGATCAGGCGATCGGACAAACGATCGATTACTTCCGACCGCAGGGGCTTCTCAATGAACAGCCGCTCAGCTTTAAACTCGAGAAGTACTCCGCTCCACCGAGCCTGCTCAGCTTTCCCGGCAAGGTCCACACCGATGAGAAGGGTGGTCGACTCTTCATTGCCGACTCGAACCACAATCGCGTCATCGTCACCGGACTTGACGGAACGGTACAGGAGGTGATCGGCGACGGCGCCATCGGCGCGCGCGACGGATCATTTGCCGAGGCCGAGTTCAATCATCCACAGGGAATGGCGCTTGACGGCGACCTTCTCTACATCGCAGACACGGAGAACCATCTCATCCGCCGGGCTGATCTGAAGTCGCGGACGGTCGAAACGCTGGTCGGGACCGGTCAGCAGGCGCGCCAGTTCAACCAGCCAGGTATCGGAACCAGCGTCGCCCTCAACTCTCCGTGGGATCTGCTCGCGCACGGTGGAAACCTCTACGTCGCCATGGCCGGCCCTCATCAGCTCTGGGTCGTCGATCTGAAGACACGTCAGGCGCGACCCTACGCCGGCAGCGGTCGCGAGAATCACGTCGATGGTCCACTCGAAGAGGCGGCACTCGCACAGCCGAGCGGCCTCACCACCGACGGTCAGTCGATCTTCTTTGCCGATAGCGAGATCAGTTCAATCCGTGCTGCCTCTCTCCCCCCGGGGGGAACGGTCACCACCATCGTCGGAAAAGGACTCTTTGATTTTGGAGATATTGACGGAGTCGGTGATGTCGTTCGTCTTCAGCACCCGCTCGGCGTCGCCTACGCCGGTGGCAAACTCTATGTCGCGGACACCTACAACCATAAGATCAAAGTCCTCGATATCCGGGCGCGTGAAAGTCGAACCTATGCCGGTAACCGTGAACGTGGTCTCCGCGACGGGGAACGACTCAAAGCGATCTTCAACGAACCCGGCGGAATCGCCGCGACCAGCCGTGAACTCTTCATTGCCGACACCAATAACCATCTCATCCGGCGAATCGATCTCGCCAGTGGCGCCGTTTCGACCATTGAACTGAAGGGGCTCGAAAGGCTCAACAGCCACGTTGCGCGAAAATTTCGTGGACGTCCGGTCGAATTGCCGAAGCAGACGCTTGCTCCTGGTGCCGGCTCACTCTCGCTCTCCTTCAAACTGCCGGCCGGATACAAGTACAATCAGGGTGCGCCCTTCTATTTTGGCTGGCGCAGCAGTGATGAGAAGTCTCTCAGGTTGACGGCGGCTGAAAACTCGCGCAACCTCGCCACGCCAAAGTTTCCAATCGATATTCCGGTCGAGGCGATGCAGGGTGGTGGGATCGTGACGATCGAGGCGATCATCTACTTCTGCAATGATCAGCAGGAGAAGGTCTGCCTCGTCGATCGTCTCAGCATCAATGTTCCAATCGAAGTCAGGGGCGGCGCGCCAAGACGCGCCTCAATCGAGGTCCTTGCCGGCGTGAAGTGACATCCGGGATCACCAAAAGAGAAGCCCGGAGAGAAACCAAAGTATAAACAGGTTTTCGGGGTGTCGTCAGGCCGGTTATTGATCAAACGCCAGCCGCGGTCAGTCGGTGATCAATGACACTAAGGTTCGTAACACTTCTGGCAATCTCCCGGACACGGCAGTCGAGTCCGGGAGATTGCAATGGAGATCACGGATGGGATGCTTCTACCACTCGCCGGTCCGATCCCACGCAAACTGCTTCAGCCGCCACTTCATATCCGCTGAGAGGCGGAGACCATCGGAGCAGGCAATGTTCGACGTGACGTGCCGGCTGGTGCGCATGCCGGGGATGACCGAACTCACGGCATCATGGCTGAGCACGAAGCGGAGCGCGAGTTCCGGCAGGCTCATCGCTTCGTGATTGAGCAGCAGTTTCAGCCGTTCAACCCGATCGAACACCTTCTGCTTGCGATCTCCACCGAAGAAGAATGAACGGAAATCCGATTCAGGAAAGACCGTGTCGGGGCGGATACTGCCGGTCAACCCACCCTCGTCGAACGGCACGCGCGCGAGGACGCCGATGTTCAGTTCCTGGCAGACAGGATAGAGTTCGTCTTCCGGAGCCTGTTCAAAGATGTTGTGGATTACCTGAACGGTGTCGATGTGGCCAAGGCGAAGCACCTTGATTGCGTTCGCCGGCTGGTAATCGTTCAGCGAAAGTCCGATATGGCGAATCTTGCCCTGTTCGCGGAGCCTGGTCAGGGCTTCGAGCCATTCGGTATCCTCGGCCCAGATGTCTGTCCAGACGTGGAGCTGCTGGAGGTCGATCGTCTCCGTCCCGAGGTTGCGGAGGCTCTCTTCGGTCGATTTGATGATGTAGTCGGCCGGGAAGACCTCGCGGAGGGGGACGTCGCGGGCGGGCCATTGACGGTTCATTGGTGGAATCTTGGTCGCGACCAGTATCTCTTCAGGGCGGGCGCGAACGACTTCACCGACCAGTCGCTCACTGTGTCCGTCGCCATAGGCAAGCGCAGTATCGATAAAGTTGAGCCCCTGGTCGATCGAGAGGTTGAGCGAGCGAATGGCCTCCTGGTCATCGCCGCCGGTCCATTGAATGCCACCAATCCCCCAGGCGCCATAGCCAACCTCGGAGACCTTCAGTCCGGTCCTTCCCAGTACGCGATATTTCATTGGATACTCCTTCAAATGTCGTCAACTCGAAATAGATATTCTACAATTGCGGCGTGATTTACTCATTCCCGCGATTCAGTTGTCAACTCAACCGAAGGAGTCAAACGTAATGGTACAGGATCTGCTGCGGCTGTCGGGCGTCGTTCTGGTGTTGGGTGGTCTCATCTTCCGCTGGAGAACGACGGTTGTCGTCCTTGCCGCGGCTCTGGTCACCGGTCTCTTTGCCGGTATGCCGCTCTTTACCGCTGAGGGAGTCTGGCAGATGTTCCCGGGACCGGGCTGGGTTGTGAAGTCAGGGCAGCCCGGGATCATCAATCTGCTCGGAAAGTCGTTTGCTGACAACCGGCTTATGACGCTCTTTATCCTGACTCTGCCGGCGATCGGGCTTGCCGAACGCTACGGCCTGCAGGAGGAGGCGGGCCGGCTTATCCGCCGTATCCGCGTCGCGACCGTTGGCCGGCTGCTCATCGTTTATCAGGCGTTTCGAATTCTGCACGGCGCACTCGGGATCCGGCTCAATGGCCATCCCTCCTTTGTTCGGCCGCTTGTCTATCCGATGGCGGTCGGGGCTCACGCTGAGGCGCCATCGGAGGAGGCTGACCAGCGGATAAGGGCAGCAACGGCCGCGGCCGAGAACTACGGGAATTTCTATGGCCAGAATCTTTCGCCGGTTCAGGCCGGGGTGCTGCTCGTTTTTGGCGTCATGCAGGGGCTCGGAGTGAAGGTCAGCGTCTGGGATCTGGTCAGGCACACGCTGCCGATCGTCATTGCCGCGGTCGTTTTTGCCGCGCTTCAGTTTCTCTGGCTCGATCGGCAATTGCGCCGCGGGGAGGGAGGGAGATGATGGAAGCATTTGCCCTGATAGATTTTGCGTCGCTGCTGACAATGCTCTTTTCACTCGGAACAGTCTATGGTGCGACGGGTGCGGTCCTGCTGGTCTTTGGGTTGATGGCGTGGGGCGATCGGGGGCGCAGGCACCGTCTCGCGAGCGGATCCTTCTGGATCATCCTCGGCCTGATCTTTATTCTTGGCGGAGTTTTGCCGCACTGGGTGACGGGGTTGCTGGTCATTCTGATGGTCGTGATCGATGGGACCACTCGCACCACCAGGGCCGATCTGCCGAGAGATGCCGCAGTGGCGGAACCCGTGCGCCCCGGGACTTTTTTGCGACCCGGAGCTCGAATCTTCTGGCCGGTTCTGACGATCCCGATCGTCACGATCATCATTGCGCTCATCTTTCGCCGCGCCGGTCTCGATCCCAATCGTGGCGCGCTGGTCGGGCTTGGCTTTGGCGGGGTGATTGCAATGTTCGTCGCCCTTCGCCTGACGCGTGGCACGGTACGCGAACTGATGTCCGAAGGTCGCCGGCTCAACGAGGCGATGGGGGCGGTCAACATTTTGCCACAGCTTCTCGCCTCGCTCGGAGTCATCTTCACTGCGGCGAGGGTTGGTGATCTGATCGCTGCCGGAATTGAGCAGATCGTGCCAGGTAACCAACTTTTTCTGCTCGTTCTTGCCAACTGCCTCGGGATGGCGCTATTCACGATGGTCATGGGCAACTCATTTGCCGCCTTTCCGGTAATTGCGAGTGGCGTGCTGGTACCACTGCTGATCCGGCCATTTGGGGCCGATCCGGCGCTCGCGGCAATTGTTACGCTGACTGCGGGTTCGAGCGGAACCCTGATGACACCAATGGCGGCCAACTTCAATATTGTTCCGGCCGCACTGCTCAACCTGCGCGATCAGTATGGAGTGATCCGCTTTCAACTCCCTTTCGCCCTCGCTATCTGGTCGTTTCACGTCTTCTGGCTCTGGTTTATGATCCGTCACGGTTGAATGGCCCTCGCGGATCGAGTCATGATATTCTCCGCATCTGATCGAAAATATTGAATCTTCACGAGGTTGACCAACGATGTTCAATGCGCAACGCTTTCGCTTCATACTCTTCTTTGTCCTGACGGTCCCGGTTGTCGCCGTTCTGCTTTTGACCAGATGGCTGGTTCCGGTGACCGCAGGTGAGACATCGGCGCCGGCTCCCTTATGGCAGCTTGCCCCGCCAAGTCCGGGGATCGCCGACGCCGAGCGTCTGGCAGAGCTTCGGCAGCGCCGCCAGGCAACTCTCGCGAAGATGGACACGGCGGGTGTCATGGTCCTCTTCAGCGCCGAGCCGCGCATCTACACCAATGATGTCGATTACCACTACCGCCAGGAGAACAATCTCTATTATCTGACTGGTATCCGCCAGAATGGCGCGGTTCTGGTTCTGATTCCCGGTGCGAAACGGACCCGCGAGATTCTCTTTATGCCCGAGCGTGACCCGCGTTACGAGACCTGGAATGGCCGGATGCTGAGTCTCGACGAGGCGCGCACTCGAAGCGGGATTGCTGAGGTTCGTGACGCAAAGCAGCTGACCGGACTACTCGCTTTTCTGATGCCAGCGGCGGCGCAGACTTTTGCCGCGCGTGGCCCGCTCAATTCCCCCGATGAGCGAACGCTCGCCAACTGGCAGGATGATTTTGGCGTGCCGCGCCAGGCGGCCAATGCCGATCAGGCTCAGCTCTACCTGTTGACCCCAAGTGGGCGCGATCAACGCGAGTACCGCCAGGAACAGGAACTGGCCGGACAGCTCGCCTCAAGTATGCCAAAACTGAAGATCACCTCCGCCCATCCGATCTTTGGTGAGCAGCGACTGGTCAAGTCGCCGCTTGAGCAGCGACTCCTCCAGCACGCCGTCGACATCACTGCAGAGGCTTTTCACCGCGTCTTTGCCATGGCCCGCCCCGGACTTTACGAGTACGAGGTTCAGGCTGAATTCGAGTACACCTTCCGACGACGAAACGCCGACAGTTGGGGCTATCCCTGCATTGTCGGAGCCGGGGCGAACGCGACGACCCTCCACTACATAACCAGCCAGGACCGGCTTGCCGATCAGAGCCTAATGCTGATGGACTGCGCGGCGGAATACGATCACTACACCGCAGACATTACCAGAACCATCCCGATCAATGGCCGGTTCACACCCGAGCAGGCATCGATCTATCGCATCGTTTACGACGCACAGATGGCCTCGATCGCCCGAATCCGCCCCGGTAACCTTGTCGGTTCAGTTATGGACCCGAAGACCGCGACCAACTCGGTTCAGGGAGTGACCGCTGAGGTGATCAAGGAAGGGCTCTACCGACTCGGACTGATCACCTCGAAGGAGAACAATGAGTTCCGGATCTGGTACATGCACGGCTCAAGCCACTGGATTGGGATGAATGTCCACGATGTCGGCGGATACAAGTCTCCGCTTGCGCCGGGCATGGTTCTGACCGTCGAGCCTGGCATCTACATCAGACCCGATGCCCTCGATGTTCTTCCGAAGACTCCCGAAAACGAGCGATTCATCGCTGCGGTCCGTCCGGCCTTCGAGAAATACAAGGGGATCGGTGTCCGGATCGAGGATGACATTCTGGTGACAGATGGTGAGCCCAGGGTCATGTCGGCGCGGATTCCGTCGCGGATTGACGAGGTTGAAGGCACGATTGCCCGGCTCAACAAGGAGCTGCGTCAGAACGGATGGCCGGCCTCGACCGCCCGTGCACGCTGAAACTGAGGGCACGGATGGCCCGGTGGTCTCTGATGGCGATTGAACTACATACTCCGGCAGAGCATTTTGCCGTCGTCAGTCTGCCGCTCGCTTGTTACCGCGAACTTCTCGGTGCCATTTCGTCCTGTGATTGCTTTGTCTCAGTGACGCGTGAAGTCGATGAGGTCTCGCTCATCATTGCCGAGGTCGAGAGGCTGCCGCTGGCCGACCGCTGGCCGGACTCTCGCGTCGTCAGCGGACGAAGGCTTATTCGCTTCGATACGGTTCTTGAATTTTCTATCGTCGGATTTCTGGCGGAAGTCGCCCGGATCCTCGCCGAGGCTGGAATCAGCATCCTCGCGATCTCGACATTTCGAACCGATGCCCTCCTGGTCGAAGACGCCAGCTTTGACCGGGCAGTCTCACTCCTTCGGGAGTCATCGATTCTTAAAAAACTGCCGGGAATTGCCGGACAGAGTGAGCGTGAACTTCATGAGTAGCAAGAAATCGACTGGAATGCAGACAAAGGCGGTCTATGCCGCGAAGGATGTCAACCGCACCGCGGCGATAAGTCCCCCGATCTACCAGACGACGACTTTCAGCGCCGAGTCGGCGGAGGCTTTCGCCGAGATTGCTGTCGCCTCGAAGCCATCGGAGTTCTACACCAGATACGGCAATCCCAATCACGAAATGGTCGAGGTGACGCTGGCGCAGCTCGAGGGGGGAGAGTCTGCACTGGTCACCGGTTCCGGAATGGGTGCGATCTTTGCCGTCATGCTGGGCAGCCTCTGCCAGGGGGACCATCTGGTCGCGCAGCGCAACCACTACGCAGGAGCCACCACCCTCTTCAAGGACTACCTGCCACGCTGGGGAATCGAGGCAACCTTCGTCGACCAGACCGATCCAGCCGCTTTTGCCGCGGCAATCCGGCCGGAGACGCGAATGATCTACGTCGAATCCCCGGTCAATCCGCTCATGCAGATTACAGACCTGCGGGCAATCGTCGATCTGGCACGATGCCACAATCTGACGACAGTCTGCGATAATACCTTCGCGACTCCAATCAATCAGCGCCCGCTCGAGCTGGGAATCGACGCCGTCATCCACAGTGCAACGAAGTATATCGGCGGACATCACGACGCGACCGCCGGGGCCTTGATCGGTTCGCGTGAGATGGTAGAGCGTGTCTGGCGCTTCTCGCTCGTCGCCGGTGCCACACTGAGCCCCTTCGACAGCTGGCTCCTCCTGCGCGGATTGCGAACCCTTGGCCTCCGCGTCGAGCGCCATAACCGGAATGGGCTCGCCCTTGCCACCTTTCTCGAATCGCACAAGAAAGTTGCACGTGTCTTCTATCCGGGGCTGCCATCCCATCCGCAACACGAGCTGGCACGATCGCAGATGGATGGATTTACGGGAATGCTCAGCGTCGAACTGCTGGGTGGCTACGCAGCCGCCGACCGGCTCATCTCCTCGCTGCGCCTTGCGACACGAGCGGCCAGCCTTGGCGGTTTCGAGACGCTCGTCGTCCATCCGGCGTCAATGTGGAGCCTCCAGCTTGCCAGGGAGACACGTGAATCGACCGGCATCAATGACGGGCTGGTCCGCATCTCCGTCGGTATCGAGGATGAAGCAGATCTGATCGCCGATTTCGAACAGGCACTCGATTCGATCGAGTGAGTTCCCTCCCGGGTATGGAGAGTGCAAAAAAATAAGGAGAGATCGTGAAATCTCTCCCCCTCAAGGCTAGCTTTGCTGGGATGAAAACTTGGAAGACAATGGTGCAGGAGCTAATCCTGCACTGTCCTGATGCAGTGCAAGCCAAGTGCCACGGAAAATGTCGATCGGGCGGAACGCGCTATCTCCTAACCCTTCTCAGGTTTAGCTGCCAGCTCCCCCGTCAGGTCGCTCCTGCCGACCCGTCATCTCATCCATTATTTTGAAAAAAACCTTCAATTTTTTGTAAAAACAGGGACGAGAACGGAGCGTGAATGGCTCGATCGGTGCCGCTCACGGCTCCGGATCGTCGTTTGCCGCGGGTTAGTTGATCGGTTACGATGCTCGTCGGCGTTAAACAACATGGTGGCAACATGGTGGATTTGCAGCGATGTCCGGGAGGCTGAGGGAGGAAGAGCATGGCGAAGATTGATGAAAAACTGACGGATGAGATGGCTACGGATGCGCTGGCTATTGATGGAAAACCGGCAATTGATGAAAAGGAGGAGAGCAAGGGCGATCCTGCGATTCGGGTTTCGATGCTGCCACGGGATACCAACCCTGGTGGAACGATCTTCGGCGGGGTCATTCTGAGCCATCTCGACATCGCCGGCGCGATCGAAGCCCGCCGTCACGCCGACAAGAGTTTCGTAACTGTCGCCATGACCGGAGTAGAGTTCATCTCCCCCGTCTATGTCGGGGACGTCGTCAGTTTTTATACCAGAACCATCAGGATCGGCAGGACGTCCGTCACCGTCGCGATCGTCGTCGAGGCTGTTCGCTACCACGACTCAAACCAGGTCGTTCGCGTCATGGAGGCTGAGGCTGTCTACGTCGCAGTCGATGAGAACCGGCGCCCGGTTCAGGTCAGGGAGCAATCGGCAGATGATGCCGCGCGCTGAAAAATAATCGGACCCGTCAACCCAGACCGGACCAGCATTGAACCCACGCTGAACCCACGCTGAACCCACATCGAGCTTAGCCTGAGACCCTGATCCCACATGCGAATCTACTATTCCGACCGCTATACGATCCCGCTGGAGCCGACACATCCATTTCCGATGTCGAAATACAGGCTGACACGCGATCGATTGCTCGCTGAAGGGACGATCTCTCACTGGCACCTCACTGAACCAGCGATGGCGAGGGATGAGGATATTCTGCTCGTTCATGAGCCGTCATACTGGTTACGTTGTGTTCGCGGTCAATTGGCGCGTCAGGAGATACGCCGGATCGGTTTTCCCTGGTCGGAGGGGCTTGTCCGTCGCTCACGAGCGGCCGTTCAGGGGACGATCCTCGCCGCGCGGAGTGCCCTTCCTGATGGGATTGCCTCGAATCTCGCTGGGGGGACCCATCACGCCTATCCGGACCACGGCGAAGGTTACTGCGTGCTCAACGACATTGCCATTGCTATTCGTGTCCTGCAGCGCGATCGATTAGTCCGGCGCGTCGCGGTCATCGACTGTGATGTTCATCAGGGAAACGGTACCGCCGCGATCTTCTACCACGACCCAGACGTCTTCACCTTCTCGATGCATGGAGAGAAGAATTTTCCGGCGCGCAAGGAGCAGAGTACACTCGACCTCCACCTGCCAAACGGAGTTGGTGATGAAGAGTATCTGACGATTCTTGAGCGACATCTTTCTCAGATTTTGGATGGCTTTCGTCCGGAAATGGTCTTTTACCAGGCGGGGGTCGACCCCTACGAGCGTGATCAGCTTGGTAAATTGAAGTTGACGATCGATGGACTGCGGCGGCGTGATCAGTTTGTCCTCGAGTCCTGCCGGCAGCGGAGGTTGCCAGTCGTAACCACTATGGGTGGTGGTTATGCCAATCCGATAGGTGAGACTGTCGAGGCCCATTGCAACACTGTCAGGGTCGCGATTGGGCTCCTTTGAGAGTGGGTTTGAAAATAATTTCGAAGTGTAGCAATTTGGTGCTTGACAGGATAGGGGGTCACACATAAGATCATGAGCTTTGCAGCGTAACTATGTCTGCAAAGGGTGCGGTGCCAGCGGGTAGATAGTGTGAAGGCACCGCCGGATTCGGTCCAAGTGACCGGGTCTCAGGGTCAATATTGTGGCGTAGCGGTTCTCGTAACAAGATGTCGTGGATGGCAAAATTGCCATCGCTTAGTGCTCGGGCCACTGCCTGGATCAATATCCTGGTATGAGGTCGGATGACTGGATCGCCGGATGGTTGGACAGCCTGACTATCTTTGTTGCTGAAACAGTCATCAGGGCAGACATCG
>JBEIMN010000003.1:0-19762 GCA_040378705.1 Acidobacteriota bacterium | reverse complement strand
GTCTGCCTTGCGTGTTTTTGATACGATGTGCTCCGGACTCAGGAAATGCGGAGCTGAAGCAGAGCTTCGCGGCGCTCTCCAGAAAGCTGCCGGCGTAACGGTAGAGGAACCGTCCCTTGTTCTGGTAAACATCGATGAGACGTCCTTCCTCGTCTGATATGCCAAGCACATTGTAGATGAGGAAATGAGACTTATCGTCCGCGTCCATGTCACCAACGCGCTCGTCGATCTTCTCCTTCAGCCGACGTGCATACTCGTCAGCAAGGGCACGAATGTCGTCTCTTACGCTCATGCTTTCAATTCTCCAGTCGTCACAGCATGCAGACGTCTAACTTGTACCTAACACGATACAGTTGACATCCTGCATTCCCATTTCAGGATCCAGATAATCAGGATACTGATAATATACCTTTGGGCGATTTTTCAAAACCTCAGTTAGTCCTTCTACCTTCAATCATTTAGCAGTGTATTTTCATTTTTGTCCTCATTCTTGTCTGGGGATCTTATCAGGGTGAGTATAAAACATTCGCATAGATACGAACGTCTTTCTTCATCTTGTCACGAATGCAGACCCTTGGCTGCGCGCTGGTTCTGTCGTCTCGTAGAAAGCTAAGCACGCGAGAGGCGATAAGTAAGTAAATACAAACAGCGGTGACAATCTTAGCCTTCAAACGATTGGCGGATCTTATCGAGCCCCCAGCCGGCGCCAAGAGCAAGCATGAGCTGGATCCGTGCCTTGTGCGACGGAAGCATCCCACCGAGGATTACGCCCATCCTTCGCAACTGTCGCCCACCGCCTTCATACCCGTATGTATCGAGGACGCGCCCGCGCGGGCAGCGTGAAGTGATGAGGACCGGCAGACCGCGGTCGACCGCACGCTGGATCGCCGGCAGTGCCGCGACCGTCACATTCCCGCGCCCAAGCCCTTCGATCACCAGACCGCGTGCGCCGTCATTTATCGCGTGATCGATGAAACGTCCATCGGCGCCGGCATAGATTTTGAGCAGGTCGACCTTTTCCTCAAGTCGGTCGGTCACGATCCGCTCGGGTGGGATGTGCGAGCGAGCGACGATGATCCGGTCCTTGTCGATGATGCCAAGCGGGCCAAAATCACGACTTTGAAAGGTATCGGTCGACTCGGTATGGGTCTTGGTGACCTCGGAGGCGGCGATAATCTGATCATTGAAGACGACGAGAACGCCAAGGTTTCGTGCGGCCGGAGCAGCGGCGACGCGGATCGCCGCGCGTAGATTGGCCGGCCCGTCCCAGCTCAGCTCCGAGCTGTTCCGCATTGCCCCGACAAGAACGACCGGCTTCTCGGAATCGATCACCAGATCGAGCAGAAAGGCTGTCTCTTCGAGAGTGTCGGTCCCGTGCGTAATGACTGCACCGTCAACCCCCCCGGCGGAGAGCTTCTCCCGAATCGTCCGCGCAAGATCGAGCATCCGGTCCGGCGTGACGTGCGGGCCCGGCCAGCGACCAAAATCGGTCAGATCGAACTCTGCGAGCAGTTCGATGCCGGGGACGAGCGCGAGGATCTCCTTCCCGGAGAGCGCCGGAACAGCCCCACCCGTCTGCGGATCGATCCGCATCGAGATCGTGCCGCCGGTAAAGATCATGGCTATCTTTGGTTTCATAATGTATCCGATATCGAATGTGTCAGGGAACGTGTCAGGGAGTTCAGCGTCACCAGGATAATAATGATGATCAGGTGCCAAATTATCGGGCAACGGCTTGCCCACAACAAGAAGAACGATAACAATTGCCAATTATGAAATCGAAGGATCAACCCCTGAGTGACGACATCCATATGCTTGGCGATCTGCTGGGTGAGACGTTGCAGCGACTCGCCGGTGGGCGCCTCTTCGATCTCGAGGAGAAGACGCGTGCGCTCTGCAAGGAGCTCCGGTCTGAATCGACGACCCCGTCGACCTCTGCAGACCAGCAACTCCAAGCGGCTGACCAACTGAAGAATCTGCTGCGCGGGCTGAGTCTCGACGAGGCAATCGGGGTGATCCGCGCCTTTTCGGTCTTCTTCCAACTGGTCAATATTGCCGAGCAGCATCACCGGACTCGGCGGAAGAGAGATTACGAGCTGCGGACGCCGGATCAACCACAGCGAGGGTCGATCGCAGAGGGATTGCGCCGGCTCGCCGAGGAGATGGCGGAGCTTCCGGCAGACGAGGTTGCGACCTCTCTCCAGCGGGTGATCGATCAACTGGAGATCGTGCCGGTGATGACCGCCCATCCAACGGAGGCGGCGCGACGGACGCTGCTCGAAAAGCATCAGCGGATCGCGACGTTGCTGACAACGCACGACAACGAGATCCTGCCACCCCGCCGCCAGGTCGAGATCCGAACACTGCTCGCGGCGGAGATTGAATCCATCTGGCAGACCGACGAGGTTCGCCATACACAGCCAACGGTGCTCGATGAGGTCAACAACACCCTCTACTATTTCAGCCTGACGCTGTTCGAAACGATTCCGACGCTGCTTGAAGAGCTGGATGAACATCTGGCGAAGAATTTCCCAGGTGTCAGGCTGAGTGAAAAAGCGGTGCCGATCAGATTCGGCTCCTGGGTCGGTGGAGATCGTGACGGGAATCCGTTTGTGACACCGGAGATCACCTGGGAGACGGCGCGGCAGCAGCAGCGGCTGATTCTGAATCTCTACCATGAAGTGATCATAGATCTGACGCGTCGACTGAGCGAGTCACAGCGCTTCACGACACCAAGCACGGAGCTGCGTGAATCGATTCGGCGCGATCTGAAAGAGATGCCGGAGGTCGAGACGGAGATCGCGAAGCGTTTTCCGGAAGAGCCATATCGCCAGAAACTGACCTGCATTCTGAAGCGGATTGAAAACACGCTCGACCGTAACCGCGAACTTGCCTCGGGCCTGCTGATCGAGCGTCCGGACGAGTTGCTCTCGATCCGTCCGGCGTTGCCGATCATTGCCGCGCTGACCCACGGAGACCGGGCACTGGCATCGATCTATCGGACCGGTGAAGAGCTCTGGGAAGATCTGCGCGTGGTGCGGGACAGCCTCATCGCCGACAAGGCGGTCGCGGCGGCCAGGATGGTCAGCCGGCTCATGCGACAAGTGCGGACATTCGACCTTCATCTTGCGACACTCGACCTGCGGCAGCACAGCCAGCGGCATACAGCGGCGCTCGACCAGATCACGCGCCATCTCGGTCTCGAACCAAGCTTTGCGGCGATGAGTGAGGCGGAACGGGTCGAATGGCTGACGGCAGAGCTGACGACTCCGCGACCGCTCGTCGCGCCCGAGGCACACCTCGACCGGGAGACGACCGAATCGCTCAATGTACTGCGCGTCACCCGTCGAATTCTCGACGAGATCACGCCGCAGGCGATCCGCACCTATATTGTCAGCATGACGCACGAGGCGAGCGACCTGCTGGCAGTGCTGGTCTTTGCCAAACAGGCGGGGCTGATCGAGTATAGCGGACCGGCGACCGACCGGCTGTCGCCCGTCAATTCGCGGATTGCCGTCTGCCCACTCTTCGAGACGATCGATGATCTGCGGCGCGCACCGCAGGTCATGGCCAATCTCTTCACCAATCCGGTCTACCGGCGGCTGCTTGGCGCCCAGGGCAATCTGCAGGAGGTGATGATCGGCTATTCGGACAGCAGCAAGGATGGTGGAATACTGACATCGAGCTGGGAGCTCTTCAAGGCTCAGGATCGGCTGTGGGAGGTCGCCCGCGAGCACGGAGTCGAATTGCGCCTTTTCCATGGCCGCGGCGGCACGGTCGGGCGTGGTGGCGGGCCGAGCCACGAAGCGATTCTCGCCCAACCTCCCGGAACGGTCGCCTCACGGATCAAGATTACGGAACAGGGCGAAGTCATCTCGTCAAAATATAGTCTTCAGGAGATCGCACAGCGAAGCCTCGAACTGACAACGGCGGCGGTAATTGCGGCCAGCCTGCCGCGCCGTGAAGAGCCGGCCGGGTTGCCGCGCTGGAGTGAGGCGATGGAGCAGTTGTCGGAGGCAGCCTATGCCAAATACCGCGGCATCGTCTCCGGCGCTGCCGGGTTCTATGACTATTTCGTCGAGGCGACACCGGTCGAGGAGTTACAGTACCTGCGGATTGGTTCGCGTCCGGCAAAACGGAAGCAGGGTTCGAAGAGCCTCGACGATCTGCGCGCCATCCCCTGGGTCTTCGGCTGGACACAGAGCCGCCACCTGCTGCCGGGCTGGCTGGCTGTCGGCTCGACGCTCAACGATTTTATTCAGGCCAGCCCGCGCAAGAATCTCGACCTGCTGCGCGAGATGTACCGCGAATGGACCTTTTTCCATAGCGTCATCTCGAATATCGAAATGACACTGGCCAAGGCCGATTTTCAGATCGCAAGCTACTATGCGGACATTGTCACGGATAAAGAACTCGGCCAGCGTATCTTCGACCTGCTCAGGGATGAGTATCAGCGAACCTGCCGGGTCATCCTTCAGATCACGAATGAGAAGAAGCTTCTCGACAAATCACCGGTGCTGCAGCGATCGATCACGGTTCGGAATCCTTACGTCGACCCGATGAGCTATCTGCAGGTCGAACTGCTTGGTCGCAAGCGGGCCACTGCGACGGAACAGCTTCCGGCGGAGGAGCGTGAGAAGCTGCTCTACGCCATTCTGCTGACGATCAACGGCATCGCCGCCGGGATGAGGAATACCGGATGAAGTTCCGGCGAAGAGGTATGATTCGACAGGCTGATCGTCACCTAACTCTTCGGCGTGAAACAGTCATGGTGTAAGAAATCTCCCAGTTCCGTCGCCTCACGGTGCGCTGATAACGACCCGTGCCCGCGAAACTTCAAGTGAAAGATCATAGGCTGGCAGCTCGATCAGATCAGTGGGTCGAGCGAGCCGGTCTTTTTCGTGAATGGCGTCGAGCTCTTCCCGGGTTACTGAATGGTAGCAGATGCCAGACCGGCCAACCGGTGCGCGGCGGTTTCGGAGCGTGATCGCACCATAGGAGACGAGCGAATAGCCAGTGCCGAGCAGAAGAATCAGTCCGAGCGAAAGTCGGAGCAGGTTGGCGCGTTGACGCCAGAGCAGTGCGGTGAGCCCCGGAGCGACGAGCAGCGCCACCGGACGAAAATGGCGGTCTTCGTTGTGTATCTCCGGAGTTCGGGCGCTCAGTACGGCAAGGGCAATCGTAAAGATGACGACGAATGCAACCAGCCAGGTTCGATATTCGGCGGAACCGTGACGACAGATCTCACGGTAAGTGACAATCGCGAGGATCGCTAATATCGCATAGAGCCAGCCCAGTTCGGCGAGGCTTTCGAACCGCGGACTGCTGCCAGAGACGAAGATGCGGGGCAAGACCTCTCCGAAGGAGGCAGCGCTGAGCAGTGGCGCGCTGATACCATAGATTGAGGGAAAGAGGCTGAACTTCCCGCCGCCCAGCTCACTCGGATCGTTCCCGCGAGCGAGGTATCCAAAATGGAGGATGGCGTAAAAGGCGCCGAAGATCAGACCGGCCCGCGCGACGAGTCCGGCCAGACGCCGCCGCTGGCCGGATGGCCAGGGCCACGAAAGACTGAACGCCTCGGTCAGCACCTTCGCGGCAAGAATGGCAAAGGCCGTGATGAAGAATGAGTGTTTCAGAAAGGCGCCAAAAAGAAAGGCGCTCACCAGCAGCGGGATCGCCGGCAGTGAAAGATTTCTGAGGCGCAGGCCAAGGAGCATCGCCCACGGCAGAAAGCCGAAGAGCAGAATCTCTCCACCATTGTAGGTGTGGAATGGCAGCGTGAAACCGCGTGTCAGAACCAGAATCAGACAGGAAATAAGGCTGATATTTTGAGAAAAGCCGAGCCTGTGATACAAGCGATAGCATCCTGTCAGACCGATGATCGAAGCGAGCGCCACCGTGATCCAGATCGCTCTGCCCGGCGTCAGCCCCGTCAGCGAGATCACTCCCGGAACGAGGTACTGACCCGGTGACCACCACGGCTGGAAGCTGAAGATGTCGACTGCCCGATCAACCGGATTCGGCGTCGCCACGGTGTTGAACGGTGCGCCGTGGAGCATCGATCGCCAGATGAAGAGTCCGAATGCACTGTCAGAATAGACCGAAACAGGATAAAGAAATGATGAGACCAGATACATTACGAGTATCACGAGGATGGCCGTGATGATGACCCTGTTTTTATTCATGTTCTGCCTTTCAACCGCCGATTCAATTTGATAAACCACTATTAAACCAGACCATTTCGGAACAGCAAAGAGATTCCGACCCGGGGTGAAGCGGGCAGGCAGTGATGATGGTTCAAAGCGGGAAGATACTGAAGACATCAGCGAGGGGAGCGTCGCCATTGATCAGAAGAGATCGCAGCGGGAAGATCCGCGATAATCGGCATATTGAGGATTGGCGGAAATTGATTAAGTTCGGCGGGTGTCGGATGGTACTCTTTCTGGCGCTGCTGGCGGTTTGGGACAGACCGCTCATGGCCCAGGAGGCTGGCCGTTTGCGGCTTGAAGAGGTGATCGAGCTGGCACGGCAAAACTATCCGGCGATACGTGTCGCACGCGCGGAGGCGGGAGCAGCCGAAGCCGGAAGCGGGGTGGCGCGAACGGCCTACCTGCCGCGGACAGAGATCGACTGGCAGCAGACACGCGGAACGCGCAACAACATTTTCGGTCCATTTTTTCCGCAGGCGGGGATCAGTCCGATCTCCGGACCAATTCTTGATCGATCATCGTTTGGGGAGAGTGTCTGGGGGAGTGGTGGTGGATTGCTGGTAACTTGGGAGCTCTTCGATTTTGGGCTGCGGCGCGCAAATGTCAATCTCGCCGACCGGCTAGGCGATGAGGCGCGGGTGCGGATCGAGCTGACAGAGCTGGAGACGATGATCGCGGCGGCCGATCGATTTCTGCAGGTTGCGGCGGCCGAACAGGCGGTGAGGAGCGCGACGGCGGCGGTCGAGCGAATGGAAGCGTTCGCGAAGGTGGTTGGGGTTCTGGTCGAGAACGAACTGCGGCCGGGCGCCGACAGTTCACGCGCCGACGTCGAGCTGGCGACGGCACGAAACAGATTGATACAGGCGCAGCAGCAGGCGGCCCTCGCGAGGGTTTCGCTCTCGGAAGCGATCGGACTTGGCGGTCAGGTGGTCGAGATCGCGGCGGCGGAGCTGCTCGAAAATCGTCCGGCTCGGGCCGTGGCGCCGCCCGCTGGCCAGTTGAACACCAAGGTTACGGGCGTTGATCCGGGCAAAAATTTCGACGCCCATCCATTGCTGAGGCTGCAACGATCGTCGATGGAGACGGTCAACGCCCGGAAACTTATTCTTGACCGTTCGCTCTTTCCGCGAATCGGCTGGCAGACGACGATCTTCGCGCGCGGCAGCGGAGCGCGAATCGACGGGCGCAGACTCGACAATCGTGGCTATTATCCCGACACACCGAACTGGATGACCGGCCTCACCCTGACCTTTACCCCTTCCGACTTCTTCCGCGTCCGGGCGAGTCGCCGTCTCGAGGAGAAGAATCTCGCCGCGGCTGAGGCGCGGTTTGACCAGGCGCGGCAGCAACTGAAAGCCGACGAAGCGCGGGCGCGGGCAATTGGTGAGGCGGCGGAGGCCTTCAGCCTCAACGCACCACGCCAACTGGAGGCGGCGCGACTGACAGAGCTACGCGCCCGCAAGCGTTACGAAGCCGAGCTGAGTTCGATAACCGAGGTTGCAGAGGCCCAGAACCTGCTTGCACAGGCGGAGGTGGAGATGGGAATCGCACGCCTCTCGCTCTGGCGGGCGCGACTGGCAGAGGCTCGTGCGGCCGGTGACCTCGCGCCATTTATCGCCCTGCTCCGAAAGGGAGGCTCCAATTGAACCTGATCATCTCCGCATTGCGCCGCCCGATCACCCTGATTGTCGTCATGGTCGGACTGATCCTTGGCTCTGTCCTCGCCATTTCACGACTTCCGGTCGATATATTTCCCAATCTCAACCTGCCCGTAATCTACGTCGCACAACCCTATGGCGGCATGGACCCGGCACAGATGGAGAGCTATCTCGTCTCCTACTATGAGTATCATTTTCTCTATGTGACCGGGATCGAGCACGTCGAATCACGCTCGATTCAGAATGTCGGCCTCGTCAAGCTCTTCTTCCATCCGGGCACGGATATGAACCAGGCGCTGGCCCAGGTCGTCTCTTATGTCGAGCGCTCGCGTGCGTTCATGCCGCCGGGGACGGTCGCGCCATTTGTGGTTCGGTACGATGCCGGAAGTGTTCCGGTCGGGCAGCTGGTCTTCTCCAGTGAGACGCGCAACCTGAGTGAGATCCAGGATCTGGCGCTCTTCCGGGTTCGTCCGTATTTCTCGACACTCCCGGGAGTATCCGCGCCCCCGCCGTTTGGCGGCAACCAGCGGACGGTTGTCGTGCGTGTCGATCCGGACCGATTGCGGCAATACCAAATTGCTCCGGATGAAGTGATCAAAGCCCTCGCCGCCGGCAACACCATTCTGCCGGCGGGGAATATCAGAACGGGAGATCTGAACCGGCTCGCCCCGATCAACTCGATTGTTTCGAATATTCAGGAACTGGCGGGACTGCCGGTACGCGCGGGGAGTGGCGCCACAGTCTACGTCCGCGATCTCGGGACGGTCGAGAATGGAGCGGACATTCTGACCGGATACGGGCTCTTCAACGAAAAGCGAACCGTCTACATTCCGGTAACAAAGCGCTCCGATGCCTCGACGATCGACGTCGTCGATCGCGTCCGTGCCGAACTGCCGAAGATGCAGGCACTGATTCCGGAAGATATTCGTGTCAGTTTCGAGCTCGACCAATCGAGCTATGTCAGGAACAGCGTCCGCGGACTGGCAACCGAAGGTCTGCTTGGAGCCCTGCTGACAGGACTGGTCGTGCTCCTGTTTCTGCGTGACTGGCGAAGCGCGTTGATCGTCGTGCTGACCATTCCGCTCGCAATTATGACCGCGCTGATCGGGCTCTGGCTGCTTGGACAGACGATCAACATTATGACGCTCGGCGGGCTGGCGCTCGCGATCGGTATTCTCGTTGACGAATCGACGGTCGCGATTGAAAACATACACGTCCACCTTGCGCGGGGAGAGCCGATCCGGCGGGCAGTCTTCAATGCGACACGTCAAACGATCACCCCACGATTGCTGGCAATGCTCTCGATTCTCGCTGTCTTTGTCCCTTCTTTTCTGATGGTCGGGGTTTCGCGGGCGCTCTTTGTTCCGCTCTCACTCGCGGTCGGGCTGGCCATGTTTGCCTCGTACCTGCTCTCAAACACGCTGGTGCCGGTACTCTCGATCTGGATACTGAAGAGACCGGGCTCAGAAGCGAATGAGTCAGGCGCGAATGAGGGGGCAGTCTTCGCGCGCTGGCGACATGGCTACGGTGGATGGCTGAATCGGCTGGCGAACTGGCGTCGGGCAGTGATTGCCGTCTATCTGATCCTGACGGTGGGAGCGGTCCTGCTGATCGGTCGGCAGCTCGGAATGGACATCTTCCCGACCGTTGAATCGGGGATGATGCAGCTTCGATTGCGTGCGCCAACCGGAACGCGTGTCGAGAGAACAGAGGTCATGGCGTTGACGGCGCTGCGAGCGATCCGCGAGGAGGCAGGGGTAATGGCCGGGGCCGGAACAAGCGAGGATGAGGTCGAGGTGACGCTTGGATACGTTGGCACGCAGCCGGCAAGCTATCCGGTAAACACGATCCATCTCTGGACGAACGGCCCGCAGGAGGCAATTATGAGCATCCGGCTGCGCAGAGGCAGCAGACTGCGCCTCTCTGATCTGAAGGAAAGGCTGCGCAGCCGTCTGCCAGCACTGCTTCCGGGGACGACCTTCTCGTTCGAGGCGGGTGACATTGTCAGCCAGATTATGAACTACGGCGCACCAACCCCGATCGAGGTCGCGACGAGCGGGCCCAACCTCGCCGCCAACCGCGCCTTCGCCGAAAAGATCCTTGCCGAGATGAAGAAGGTCCCGGCGTTGCGCGACCTTCAGTTTGGACAGCCACTCGACTATCCGACTGTCAACATTGGCATCGATCGTGAGCGTGCCGCGCAGCTCGGGCTCAGTGTCGAGCAGATCGGGCGGTCACTGGTCGCCGCGACATCCTCATCCAGATTCATCCAGCCGACATATTGGCGAGATCCGTCGAGCGGAACAGCCTACCAGGTGCAGGTCGAGATCCCGCAATCACGCATCACCTCGATCGAGGATGTCCTGGCCCTACCGGCTGGCAGTGGAGACAGAAGCGGGAGCGGGAAGGCAGCGCCGATGGTTGGGGATGTGGCACAACTGAGTTACGGAACGATGCCGGGTGAGATCGACCGCTACAATCAGCAGCGGATGATCACGATCATCGGCAACATCTCCGGAAGTGATCTGGGAAGGGTCGTCAGCGAGGTCGATCGGGCAATCGTGCGGGCGGGGCAACCTCCACGCGGCGTGACGGTGGCGGTGCGCGGACAGGCGCCAGCCCTCCGGCAGATGCTTTCGAGTCTGGGTCTCGGCCTGCTGATTTCAGTTGTCGTGATCCTGCTCCTGCTGACCGGCTATTTCCAGTCGTTGCGCCTCGCGCTCTGCACGATTGCCGCGATTCCGGCAGTCCTGGCGGGGGTTGCGATCTCGCTTCAACTGACCGGGACAACGCTCAATCTGCAATCGTTTATGGGAGGAATCATGGCGATCGGAGTCTCGTCGGCCAATGCGATCCTGCTTGTCAGCTTCGCCGAGGAGGCACGAAAACGCGGAATCGCACCGCTGACAGCCGCTCTCGATGGAGCGACGGCGCGGCTTCGACCGATTCTGATGACCTCGCTTGCCATGATTGTCGGGATGCTGCCAATGGCGCTCGCGATCGGCGAAGGTGGGGAGCAGTCAGCCCCACTCGGCCGGGCGGTGATCGGTGGGCTTGCCGCCTCAACCATCGCCGTGCTGCTGGTGATCCCATTCATATTTGCCGCCGTGCAACGACGGGCTCCGGTCATTTCACCCTCACTGCTCGAAACCGATCCGTCGGGCGATGAACGAAGTTCCCATCAATAGTCAGAGGTATGATTCCATGATTCACCACTCTCTCAGGACTTTTCTGGCGCTGACGCTTCTGCTGGTGGCCTGCCGCGACAATCAGCCGCGGCAGGCCGATTCGAAACCATCGGCCACACCGCAGGCCACGGTTCCAACCGTGACTTCGACAACGGTCGAGTCAGGGGAGGTCAGTCGAACCTTGCGGCTTCCGGGCGAGCTTCGCGCCTCGCAGGAGGTGATACTCTCGCCGAAGGTCTCCGGATTCGTCGAATCGATCCGGGTCGACCGTGGATCGACGGTCAGGAGCGGAGAGTTGCTTGTCCGGCTTGGAGCCGCCGAGATCAACTCTCGTCGCTCCGAGCAGGAGGCGACCAGCGCTTCGATCGACTTCAGGAAGACAGAGGCCGAGGCTCACGTCAACAGTGTCCGCGCCCAGCGGCTCGAGGTCGAAGCGCGTCTCGCCGCGGCAACGTCGGCCTTCCGGCGACTCAAATCGGCCGCCGCGACGCCCGGCGTTGTCTCCGGCAATGAACTCGAGAACGCGCAGCGACTGGTCGAGGCTGAAACTGCACGCGTCAACCTCTTTCGTGAAAACGAAGTCGCCGCCCGCGCGCAGGTCGAAGCCTTTGCAGAGACGGCGAAAGCGGCCCGCGCCAGCATCGGCTCGGCACGCGCGGGTGAGGAGTACCTGCGTATCCTCGCTCCATTCAACGGCGTCATCACCGAACGAAACGTTCATCCGGGCAGCCTTGCCGTTCCGGGCCAACCGCTCCTCCGGCTTCAGCAGATCGCGAAACTGCGAATGATCGTCAACCTTCCGGAAGCAGAAGTTGCCGGAATCGGTACTGGTCGGACCATCAATTTTACCGTGCCGGCCTTTCCAGGCCAGACCTTCAAAGGCCTCGTCGCCCGGATCGCGCGGAGCATTGATCAGGCGACTCGAACCATGCCCATCGAACTCGACGTCGACAATCGCGACCTCCGCCTCACCCCCGGCATGTTCACTCAAATCGCCTGGCCGGTATCACGCCCGACCCCATCGATGCTCGTTCCGCCAACGGCCGTCGCCGTGACCACCGAACGCACTTTTGTCATCCGAATCAGAGATGGAGTCACAGAGTGGGTCGAGGTGAAACGTGGAATCTCCGTCAACCTGAATGGACGGGATCTTGTCGAGATCTTCGGCGAGCTGACTCCCGGCGACGTGATCGCCCTGCGCGGAACCGATGAACTGCGCGCCGGGACGAAGGTCAATCTCAACAAATAGGCCAGAATGGCCAGGCAGAAATAACCCAAATGACCGGAGGGCGGCCGTTCCGATTATTCGCGACAAATACTCAACGCGCGTATCGCAAAACCAGCCCCTGCTCCCCGGTCACCCAGACGTGCTTCTTCGTCACCGCGAGGCCATAGAAATCGACACGAGTGCCGCTCTCCTGCTCGATCCAGGTCCGGCCAGCGTCACTCGTCCGGAGGATCGTGCCCTTCCAGCCAATGATCCAGCCATTGTTACGATCTGCAAACGCGATATTGACCAGCGTCTGCGTCGTATCGACCGCGACGCGCTCCCAGGTCGATCCACCATCGCTCGTTCGGAGAATTGTCCCATTGTCACCAACAATCCAGGCATTGTCGCGGCCCCGCACGTCGATGTGGTAAAGATATCCCTTTTTGAAGTTGGTCGGCTGAATATCCCAGCTATTGCCGCCATCCTCCGTGTGGAGGATCAGCCCCCTCGCCCCGACCGCCCAGCCACAATCCTCGGTTGCAAAGCGAACGTGAACCAGCTCCTCGGTCGTGCCACTCGACTGGGCAAGCCATTTGCGTCCGCCATCCGTCGTCCGCAAAATGCGTCCACCCGTTCCAACCACCCAGCCACGCTTCTTTGAGGCAAAGGTGACACTATTGAACCCCTGTTTCGACTCGCCAATCTCGTAGCTAATCGACCAGGTATCGCCGCCATCCATCGTCCGGAGCAGCCTTCCGCCACTTGCCACCATCCACCCCTCCTCACGATTGAGAAAGAAGAGATCCTTCAGGTTCGCCTCACCGACCCTCGCGTCAAGCTCGAGCCACTCGTCTCCAAAATCGATCGAAGAGATGATCATTCCCTTGTTGCCGATCACCCAGCCAAAGCGGTTGTCGACAAATACTATCCCATTCAGATCCCGCTTATTGCTGTCCTGCGTCGCGACTACCCACTGCGCACGCACCTCCGGAATCGCCAGCAGCATGATCACCGCACACAGAATTGTTACCCGGAATCCGTTCATTTCTACTCCTTACCGACCTGTTGAATTGTTTCAGAAATTTTGACTTACGCAAAGTGTGGCTAATACTGACTGAGCCCCGGGCTGAGGGTCAGCTCGTCCCGTGGAAGCCTGATTGTAAAATCGACCGTGCCGTACCGATCGCCAAAGACGATCTGACGTCCCATGAGGTCGGTTGCAGACTGAAGTGGAAGGTCGTTTGAGAGCAGGAGATCGCTGGTCCTGATGGCGACAACCAGATCCGGGCGAACGCCGCGCCCCTCGATCCGTCGACCCAGATTGGTCCGGAAGTCCGTATCGCTGACATTCAGCTTCCCGCCATCCGACAATCTGATGGTCTGGCTCACTCCAAGCAGGCAGCCGCAGGTAGTCGGATGGGTGCCGATAATGGTTGCACGGCGCTGCTCCTGCATCGCAGCAGCGAGGATCTCGGCTCCACTCGCGGAGCGCGAACTGACCAGGACGACCACCGGCGCACGATAAAAATTGCGTGCAAGGCCGGTATATCGTCTCGTCGTCCGGCCATCGCGGGTAATGAACTCTCCAAGATCGGTCTGTTCGGGAAAGAAATAGCTCGCAATCTGCATGACAGAGGTCACAAAGCCCCCGCCATTGTTGCGCAGATCAATTATCAGTCCGCGTGTCCCCATCATCTGCTGCATGGCAAGATCGAACTCCTGCTCGACCTCCTGCCCGAATCCGGTCAATTCGATGTAGCCGATCCGGTGTGGCAGCAGCCGTGGTATCGCGCGCCGCTGGTACTTGACCACCCGCCGCGAAAGGGTGAACGAACGACTATTCCCGAGTTCATCGATCAAATGCAGCGCGACAACCGAGCCGTCGCCAGCCTGGAAAAGTCGATCAAAGCTCTGCAATTCAAGTGCTGTCCGGGTTGAACTGGCAACCAGCTCGCGCCGAATTCGTTCGAGAAGCTGCTCGACCGGCTGACCATCGACCTTCGCCAGCCTGAAGCCGGGGCGTATCCCCGCCTGCGCGGCCTCCGATTCCGGCTCAACCCAGGTCACCGTCGGATGGCCTTCGACCGGCCGAACCAGGACCCCGATCGTCGTCCCCGATGGACGGTACCGATCAAAACTGTCCTCTGGCGCATAGACTCTCGTATGCGCATCACCAAGCGTTCCGAGCATGCGCCGCAAGACGGCGTAAAGCTCGACTCGCGTCCCGGCTATCTCGGCGAGCGGACGAAAGATCTGCCTCTGGGCGCGCCAGTCGACGCCGTTGAACCGATCGTCATAGTAGTTTTCACTGACGGCTCGCCATACCTGATCAAAGAGGCGGAGCCTCTCGCCACGATCGGGCGTCTCCGCAGAGTAGGCAGACTGCCCCATCACCGGTTTGCTGACTGGCCAACCGGCGGGCACAACATCAATTAGTGTCGCCAGCATCGCCAGCATTGAGGCCAGTGTTGTAATAAAGATGATCCTGCGCAAAACAAATGGCATGAGATTATTGTTTATGGAATCGGTCTCGTTTTCAGGATATCGCGCAGGCTATTCCGGAGCTGTTCAAGCTCTTCCCGACTCCGGACCGAAGAGCGGATCGCCTGCGGCGTGGGGCGTCGAAAATTATAGCGCACCAATCCACGAAATGATACCGGCCTCCCATCCCGTGTCGCCGGTCGAAAACTGAGCTGACGAACGGTCGAGACCGCCGATTCGTCGAGCCCATAACCGGCCCAACGCTTAATCTCGACCTCACGCACCGTTCCATCCGGCTGAAAGAGTGCCAGCACTTCGACGGTCGCGACGACCTCCGACCGCGCTGCCAAATCCGGATAGATCGGTTTCAACTGGCGCATGAATACCGGCAACGTTCCACCACCACCCTCGATCTCTGACAGGTCACTGAAGACTGCTGGTGAGCCATCCTGCCCGGCTTCGAGCGGCACGGCCCCGACACCCAGTCGCTCCGCCTCTGCGATCGCCCCAACCATCTGCGACCAGGCACCCGGCAGCTTCCCGAGCAACTGGCCATGAACCTGCGCCGCGACGCTGCCCGTCGCGTTGACCTCGACGAAACGGAGCAGCCGCCCCGTCCGTGACTCGACCAGGAAGAGTCCGGCCAGCGAGTCGAAACTGAAGAGATCACCGCCCTGCTGACGGCGCGTCTCAATCAGCCGGCCAAGCATAAAGTAATCAGCGCCAAGACTCTGCCCAAGTCCGCGCGCCTCCGTCAGACTGAGGTTGAGGCTCCCGGCGTAGCCAGCGCCACGCAGCGCCACACCCGTCAGCTCCGGATCGATCAGCTCCATCGGCAATCGCACCTCCGCACCGATCTGCCGTCGCAGCTCTTTCGTCACCTCACCACTCTCATCACCACCAAGTAATGGCACCGCGATCCGACACGTCTCACTCAGCGGGCTGCCGTTAAACTCCATTGGGGCGACCACTGGAACGCCAGACAAGACCAGAAATGCCAGCACACTGAACCACATTGCCACTTCTCCCCAACTATTCCACAATGTTACTCAAATTGAGCTCTTCGTCTGCCCGAGCTTCAGCTTAATCGCCCCAAGCGCCTCGGCCGGAAAGCAGAGACGATGCAGTTCATAGCCACGCAGACTGCGAACCACTTCCGAGACATCTGCAATATCGACCAGCTGGCCACGCTGCTCGATATAGAGCTTCGACTTCCCGTCCGGACGATAGTAGTTGTAATACGGGATATCCCCCGCCCGATCCTCGACCAGATAGAACTCCGTGTCGAATCCAAGCCGTTCCAGTTCGGCTCGCGCCGCTGTCACCAGCTCCGCCCGTTCCGCCTCATCCTCCGGCAGGTCGATCGTCTTGAAGAGTCGCCGCTCCATGAAGCGTCGCGCCAGATCGGAGAGAATCGAATCTCCCTCGCGCGTCCACTGCTTGATGTGGAACATCACGTCATGATCGTCAAAGCCAAGGTACTCCTTCGTCGTCAGTCGCGCCCCCTCCAGCAAACGCTCCATGGCCGAACCGGCAACGACAAAGCCAAGCTGGCCCATCCCGAAAAGAACGATCGCCCGCCGCAGAATATTGATCAGCACCGCCTCTGCCGCGCGCAATGTCCGGTGAAAATATACCTGGCGAAACATATAAAATCGCGCCTGCAGATACTCTTCGACGGCATAGAGGCCATTCGCTCCGACAAAGAGCTGTCCGGTCGATTGATCGATCTCCAGTGCGTGGAGAATCCATTCAAGGTCGTAGTTGCCGTATTTTGCCCCGGTCATCAGGCTGTCGCGCAGGAGATAGTCGAAGCGATCGACATCCAGTTGCGATGAGACCAGTTGACCAAGCCAGACCGGCTGGCAGCGATGCTCGATGACCGCGATTACACGCTCCGGCAGCCCGGCATCAAAGGTTACCAGCCGCTCGTGGATAACCGTCTCCGGATCGGCAATGATCCCGACCGACCACTTCTCGTGGTTCTGCCGGAGAACCTTTTCGATGACGTGCGAAAAAGGTCCATGCCCGATATCGTGGAGCATTGCCGCCGCTCGCCCGGTCACACGCTGCCCGAAGTCGATCGGGTGCCGCTTTGCGAGCTGGTCGAGGACTCTCGTCATGACGTGCATAACCCCGAGTGAGTGCGTAAATCGCGAGTGTTCGGCTCCCTGATAGGTGTAGAGCGCAAGTCCGAGCTGCTTGATGTGGCGCAGTCGCTGAAACTCAGGCGTGTTGATCAGGTCGATCAGCAGCCGATCATCCGGCTGGTCGTCGGAAAGGCTGATGATGTTGTGGACAGGGTCACGATAGAGACGTTCCATTCGATATTCCAGTTGACCGTTTTTTGGCACCCTCAGAGCGTCTGAAGCAGCCGTGTCAGCAGAGTCGTCCGCCGCGGAATATCATCAACGATGATATGTTCATTCTCGGCGTGGGCGCCCGCCCCGTCGACGCCAAGTCCGTCAAGCGTCGGCACTCCGAGCGCCGCGGTGAAGTTACCGTCCGACCCGCCCCCGACTGCACGCTCCGCAAGCTCGAAGCCAATCTCTGCCGCCAGCGACTTCGCCTGCGCGAAGAGAGCCAGATTGCCCGCCGACCTCTGCATCGCCGGCCGGTTGATTCCACCCGTCACCTCGATCCGCGCCTCCGCCAGGCAGGGTCGCAGTCCTCGAATCAGTTCGACCATCCGCTCTCCATCGCCCTGATCCCAGAAACGAAGGTCAACCCGCGCCTCTGCCTCCGCCGGGACAACGTTGATCCCGGTTCCGCCACTTATCGTTCCGACATTGACCGTCACTCCGCGTTCATAATCGGTAAGCCCGGCCAGCGCAATCGTCTGGTGCCCCAGTTCAACAATCGCATTGACGCCGTTACGTGGATCGAGCCCGGCGTGCGCGGCCCTTCCAATCGCCCTGACCGTGAAGGTCCCGATCCCCTTCCGCCCCGTCTTGACGATTCCACCTGTCAGCGGAGGCTCAAGCACCAGCGCGACCACCGCACGCCGCGCCTCCTCCTCGACCAGCCACCGTGACTTGCGACTGCCAACCTCTTCGTCGCAGGTCAGCAATACCGTCACCGGCCGCTTCGTCTCCAGCCCCAGCTCACAGATCGTCTGCAGGGCCTCGATCAGAATCGCGATCCCCGCCTTCATATCGAAGATTCCCGGACCGGTCGCCCGCCCGTCCTCCGTCACCCCAAACGGCTTTCGCGCCAGCGTTCCCGTCGGCCAGACCGTGTCGAGATGCCCGATCACCAGTATCCCACCACCAACTTCGCTTCCAGTCTCATCTGAGCCAACTGTCCCTCGCCCAAATGGAAATCTCGCCCGAATGTGCGTCCCCGATCCGGCTTCGACCAGGCTCTCAACCCTGATCTCACTCCCATAATTTCCATTCTCGGCCAAAGCTGCCAGCTTCCCGTGAACAAACGCCGCCAGCCGATTCAGCATCTCCTCCTCGCCAGACTTCGACTCGAATCCGACCAGTTCGCCAATCAGCCCAAGTATCGCGTCACGCCGCCCGTGATGCCTCGCGAGAATCTCCCCCGTACTCACCGCCATTTATATTACCTCGATTTGAATAACCCCGATCCTCGTGTTTAATTATTACGGTCTCGATGGACGTGATGGCCAACCGCCATTGTCCATCCTGCCAAAACCATCGGCCAGGGGCGATCAGCGGCCATCGGTCGGGCCCGCGATCACCCGGTGATCGCCTCAAAGCCGGACGCGCCCGGAGGCTGGAATCGCATTGCCATTGGATAGTTTGACAAAGCATCCGAATCATGCAGAATATCTCATCGTCTGGCAAGTTTTGTCTGAGCCGATGAATCGGTACCATTATCGTCCGCTTGTACCCCTTAACGGAACCTCGTCAGGGTCTAAATCTGGGTCGAGGTCTAAAATCGGGGACAAAAATCGAATGAAGACAGAAGACAGTGGAGGATCAGCTTAGTATGAATAAGTTATCTGCAATCATTGCGCACGTTGTCACCGTCGGCGCAATCATTCTTGTTCCAGTTGCGGCATCGGCCCAGGACGAGAAACAGGCCGCGCACGAGCGTGATTTTTATAGCGAGTGCTACACAAAGAAGGATAAGGCAACCTGCCTTACACTCGCCCGCGAGCTGGCGGAGAAATACCCGACCAGCCAATACGTCAAATTCGCACACGCCCAGATCAAGGGTGATCTGAGCGAGAAGTTCCAGGGCGCGCTCTCAGCATTTTATGCCGGCCCTGACGCGCCGAAACTTGATCAACTGATCCAGTCGGCTGACAACTATCTGGCCAAGGATCCCGGCCAGACGGCCCTTGTCTATGTCACGGCACGCATTGCTCTCGCCACCACCTATGGCGTGATGGGCGGCATTTTCAAGGACACCGATAAGGCGAAGACCAGCGCCGAGCGCGCTCTTCAGCTCATGGCCGATCCGAAGCCGCCCGAGGGCTGGGATCCGAAGGATTACGATCCGCTCCGTGAAACGGCACTCGCACAGCTCAACCAGTTCCTTGGATACAATATCCTTCAGGGCGAGGGTGACTCTGCACAGGCCGTCGAGTTCCTCAACAAGGCGATTGCCGTCAAACAGAAGGACGGACTCGGCTGGAAAGACCCGAACAACTACTGGCTCCGCTCAAACGCGTCGTTCAAGCAGTACCAGAAGCTGAGCAAGGACTACCAGGCGCTCTCCGATGAGCAGAAGACCGGCGAAGAAGGCAAGACCCTCCTCAACACCCAGATCAACCCGACGATCGATCGGATGATCTCCGATTATGCGCGGGTGCTGGCGACGGCGACCAACCCGGCTACCCAGCCGATCAAGGATGCCGCAAAGGAGCAGTTCGATTCCTTCTGGAAATATCGTACTGGTGTGACAGAGGGTGCCGCCGAGTTTGTCAAAAAGTTCGAAGCCGACCCGACGATCGGGGATCAGCCGGTTCCGGCCAAGGCTGAAACCACGGTCAGTGCCGATGCCCCACCGGCCGGCGCCGCGGGAGCTCCGAAGCTGACCACG
>JBEIMN010000002.1:0-21059 GCA_040378705.1 Acidobacteriota bacterium | reverse complement strand
GGATATTTCCATTCGTTGATGACACGTATTATTTCATTCATCTTTTTATTCAGCATTTTGTTGATCAACCCTCCGGTCGCTACCCTCCGGTCGCTACCCCCTCTGGTCGCTAATTGATAACCAAGCCTCTATTTGTAAATTATTTTGGCAAAAGTTGCCATCCCTGCGCGTGAACAATCCGAAGCAGACCGCATCAGGACCGGCGCGACCATTGGGTCATGCAGTGGGTCATCCATTGGGTCATAATCGGGGTCTGTGTCCACTTCAATTGTGAATGTATGATATCCCAGGTGGGAAAAAAAGATCAAAAATTACTGTCAGAAAAATGTGGGACTTGGATTGAGAAAATTGTATGGTATTGTTTAGCATCGCGAGTAAGCGCGTGGCAGTCAGCAGGCCGGTCAGCGAAAATGGGCTGGCCATTCCGCCTCAGTGATCCAATTAATATTTTTGATGCGCCCACCGGGGAAATTACCCAGGCAAAAGGAGTGAGATGTCAGGCTTCGTCGTTCGGCTTGCAGGAGTCGAGCAGCCCGTAACGAAGATCTTCCATCAGGATGTCGTGACGATCGGCACAACGGATGATTGTGACCTGCCGATCGAATCGAGCCTGGTGGACTTGCCGCGTGATCTGGTAATGGTCACGCTTGGCAGGCAGGAAGGGCTCTATCGGGTGTCGGCCTTCGATCCAGCGATCGAGTTGACACGGGGTGGAGAGGCGATCGCCATTGGCGATCCGATCGCAGACGGTGACACCTTCTATTTTGGTTCGACCGGGATCCGGGTTCGGTTCTTTTTTCTGACCGATTCGGAGAGTCTGACAGAATCACTGACGCTGGGAAATGTGGTGCTCGCCCAGGCGCAGCTCTCGGTTCCTGAGGTCAGCGACGCTCGGCGTCGTCGGCTGATTCCTCGAACCGATGTCGCGATCGTCTTCATCAAGCAGCTGCTTCGCGAGCTGGTCGCCGAGATCCCGCGGCGCATACTTTATGCGATCATCGGCATCGTCGCCTTCATCATCCTGACCTTCATCTATTTCAATATGCTTGGGCTGCTGGTTTCGCGCAGCAACAACAAAGCGATTGCCGAGATAAAGGACACGCTTCAGGAGACGAGGCAGGAGATCGACAAGATCCGGACTGAGCTTAAACAGGCACGTGACGAGTCGGCGACCATGCGCTCCTCGCTCTCGCTCCCGGAGAATGTGGTCAGGAACTTTGGTCAGGGCGTCTGTCTGATTTATGGAACCTACGTCTTTGTCGATCCGCGAGTTGGGCGTGAGGTTCGTTTCAGAGAGTCGAGTCTCTCCGACAATCCGATTGGCCAGAATGGTGAGATCAATCTGACTCCGGACGGGAATGGTCGAACGTACGAGATCGAGTTCATTGGAACAGGTTTTCTGGCCGAGCGTGGGTTTATCCTCACCAATCGGCACGTCGTCAATGCGTGGGAGGAGGACGACCTGGCGAGCCTGATTCGGATGCGCGGATATCGCCCGCGGCTCAAGGATGTTTTCGCCTATTTCCCGCAGCTTCAGCAGCCATTTCCACTCCGGGTGGTCGAATCTCTCCAGAATCAGGATGTTGCGCTTTGCACCTTTGATCAGGGTGATAGGCAGTTGCCGGTACTGCCGCTCGAAGAGAATGCGGAAACGATCATCAGTGGCCAGCAGGTGGTGCTGATCGGGTATCCGGCCGGACTCGAAGGTCTGGTGGCACGGTTTTCGGACCGTGGTCGAACGGCGACACGCAACTTTGGAAATCTCTCATTTCAGACCCAGCTCAATGAATTGGCGAGCAGTTCAAGGATTCGCCCACAGGCGACACAAGGCTATATCAGCGATGTCACCCCGCAATTGACCTATGATGCACGGACGGATGAGGGTGGATCAGGCGGCCCGGTCTTTGGGATCAGCGGCCGTGTGATCGGCATCAACCAGGCGATCCTCTTCAATTCACAGGCTTCGACAACCTTTGGCGTGCCGATTCGTTACGGGATCGAGCTGCTGAGAAAGCATACCCAGCCGTCACCACCGGTTGCCGTCGGAACGGCAGCACCACCAACCAGCTAATCACGATCCCGGTCCATGACTCGCGTTTTCTTCATACGGCGAAGGCGGCGAAGATTGGCAAGGCCAAGGCTGCTCCAGTTGATCTTGCGGACGAGGTCGAGGGGGCGGCGCAGGTATTTCCAGTCGAATTGTCTGGCCGTGCTGTTGCCAGATGTCCCGCTTCCAGATGACAAGCTGCTGATTGGTTTACCGTAAAGCTGTTGCAGATGGTCGCGTGTCGGAAAGAGAAGAGCGAGGAGATTGCCGGCCTTGCTGATCGGACGCCGGGAGAAGTTGAAGTATTCGAAGAGGCGTGCCGCCTCTGCGAGCTGGTCGTGCGAGGTCATGAGCGCGGTTTCGAGGAGGAGTGCCAGTTCCGGACGTGCAGCGTCGACATCGAGAGCTTCGAGGTTGGCCGAGGCGAGGTGGTTGACGGCCTGTTCGGCAAGATAGACCGAGCCCTGAAATCCGAAGTCGAGGCCGCGGCGGGTGGCATTCTCGACGGCTTGCGGATCGTGGCGGAAAAGAAAGAAGAGGTCGGTCAGTGTCCGAAGGATAGCGTGTGCGCTCTGCAGATCGACCATTGTATGGTGTATGAGGTGGAAGGCGATGTCACCGCAGGTTGGGAGTGGCAGAAACCCGGCGTTGATCGAGCGTGCTCCGTGCCAGATTTCGGCATAACTGAAGTCGCGTTCGCTTCCCGCAAACTGAAAAGCGCGGTGGTGGAGCTCGATGACGATGCCGCCGGGGCTCCGTCGGGGCCAGAGGTGGTTGAGTTCGTTGGCGAGCCGCTGGCGGGGACGGAGAGAGCGGCGGCCGGGAAGATGTTTGTACCCGTGGAGTTCAAGGAGCTGATCGGCGGTCGACAGCTCTTCGGGCGGGACGATGAGGTCGATGTCGAGTGCGGGGCGAAGACCCGGCTGCGGGTAGTAGTTGCCGAGCATGAGCGCGGCCCCCTTGAGCGGCAGTGCCTGGATTCCGTGGGCCTGAAGCAGGCTTATCAGCCGGCGCGACTCGCTGATCACTCCAAGCTCTCGCGCCGCCCAGATCTCTGCCGCCTCTCTGAGAGTCGCCTGAAAATGGTCGGGAACCAGTTGCAGTGCATCGATCTGCGCCAGATTATAACGGAGCAGTGGGAAGATCAGGAGGTACTCGCCGCGTTCGCGTAACTCTTCCCAGTCGATGCGTCCCGACTGCTCACGAAGAATGCGGAGCAGGCGGTGGCGACTTGCCTCGGTTGGAAGCAAACCACTCAGTATCAGTTTGTCGGTGGCGGTCATTGGTTGGCTCACCGTGTATTGATCCAGTCTTGGGGACAGGCGATCTTTGCCGGAAGATCGATGGCCCCAAATATATTCAGATATCTGAATATATTTGAAGATAATTGCAGCTATTCGCAATTATTGGTTTGACGTGGTCGGGAGTGTTACAGCTCCGGCGAATCCCTCTCAGCGCGATCAGGTTCGGACCCTCTCGATCCTGCGTCCAAAAATAGAATTGTGTCACGGTCGCTGTGATGTAATCCATCAACTCGCGTTGCTTTTCAAATCTTTACTGGGATAATATTTTCGATATGTCATCGGATCGAAACAGAATTATACCGATATACGGACTGGCGATGGCGGTCTGCCTGGTCGGGATTGGTGACACCATCTACCTGACCGTTCAGCATCTGACTGGTCAGAGCGTGCGTTGCGCGATCGTCGTTGGGTGTTCCGCGGTGCTGAGCAGCCGGTATGCCACGATGTGGGGGATTCCGACTGCTGTTTATGGGTTGATTGCCTATTTTGTTGCCTTCAGTTGCTCGACCCTCGCGCTCTTCGGCTCGCGTCAGGCGGTGCAACTGCTGCGGATGATCGTCGCGGCGATGTTCGGAATGACACTCTGGCTGCTCTACCTGCAGGCGTTCGTTCTCCACTCCTTCTGTACCTGGTGCCTCATTTCGGCCGGCGCGACCTCGCTGCTGGTCATTATTCTGCTGGCTGCTGGCCGCTCCCGTCAAACACGTGTCTGATCAATGAGAATTGGGCAAGATACCACTTTTCCGACGACCTCCGGAAAAACCGCCCGAGCTCCACAGTCACATCACCGAAGTCGCCGTGGAGCGCCGGCGGGTTTTCCGGAATTGCCGCTGAATCCGCCCGATTAAGCCATATTCAATTGGTGGCGAGTCGGCGGTTGACCTCCTCGCGAAGCTTCTCCGCCGTATAGCTTTCAAATGGGATCTTATCGCCGTTGATGATCAGGGTTGGCGTCGAATTGACTCCGCGGTTGATTCCCTGTTCGACATCGGAAGCGATGACAGAGGCGGTGCGGGCGCTCTTCAAATCGGCGACGAAGCGGTCAACATCGAGACCAGCCGTGCGCGCAAATGAGACGAGGAGAGGCTGAATATCCGGAACTTCGCTCCAGGTCGCCTGATTCTCATAGAGGAGATTGTGCATCTCCCAGAACTTGCCCTGGAATCCGGCAGCAACGGCGGCGGAGGCGGCCGGACTGGCGTTCGGGTGGATCTGGATGAGCGGGAAGTGGTGGAAGACGAAGCGTACCTTGTCGCCAAACTCTTTTTTGGTGCTGGTCAGTATTGGGTGAAGGTTTCCGCAGGGTGGGCACTGATAGTCGCCAAACTCCTCGATCGTCACGACCTGCCTGGCCTGAGGAGTAATGGCGAGTTCCGGAGACGACAAGGGGAGCGTGCCGGGAGTTGCCGCGGTGTCAGATGTTTGCGAGGCTGCCTGGCGGGAGTTCTGGTACAGCCAGTAGCCGCCGGCAGCGGCGATGAGGAGGACGGCGGAAATAATGATGATTGGCAGACGACGATTCATGTGATTTATCCCTTCAGGTTTATTCTGGCCATTCTTATTTATTCTGGCCATTTGGCAAAATATCTTTGGATTAGCCGCGGATTGTTTCTGCATTATCCGGGATCGAGTTGTGAACAGCGGCGTTCCCGGGCTGCCGGATTCAGGACCGGCGAGCCTGGGAACTGACCATTCGCATTTGTTTCGGGGTCATCATCCAGCGCAGCAGTCCGGGGCCTCGCGGGGGCAGTCCGGCGGTCTCGATTGCGCAGATTGAGCCCCTTCTGAAATCGATGTTCAGGTTTCGGTTCCCGGTGAGGAGGTATGAGGCGATCTCCGCGAGGTCTGGCATATGACCGACGAGCAGTGCTCGTTCAAACTCACAGGCGCCGAGTTCGATGAATATCTCTGCGTAAGGGCCGTCGCCATTGGCAAAGGCGCGACCCGGTGCAAGGGAGTCGATCACCCTCAGCCGGTGTTCAAGGTCGAGGGCGGCGGCGACGATTTCGGCGGTCTGACGGCATCGTCGGAAGGGGCTCGTCAGGATCAGGTTGAATTTGGGCGCGATTTCGCGGATCCCAAGAGCCACTCGGCGTAGCTTCGACTCGCCCAGATCGCTGAGATGTCGTTCGGAATCGGTCGTCACACCGGCAGACCCGATTTCGACAGCGATGCCGTGCCGCATGAGGTAAAGTTCGATCAATCAGGTACTCCCTGCTGTTTCGGAGCGTGATGGTGACGATGACGGTGTCTCGGGAATACCCGTGGTCGGAAATACCCGTGGGTAGACGGAGAAGCCGGTATCGAGCGGACATTTATCAGGACTGGCATTGCCGGCCGTGCGGATGAGCCCGGCGAGGGGCAACCTTTGCGGCAATCTCGAATGTAGTGCCGCAATAGACTGCACCGTCAGGCAGAAGGCCATTCAGGATACGAGTTCTGATGTTAGAATATCGGGCGTGCAAACGGAAGTTATAGCCCGAGGGGACAATCCAATTGAAGAAGATTTTCTTGCAGCTGCCGGAGAGGCGCAAATATTTTCTGTTGACGGTTCTGGGACTGATCGTAATCCTTTCCGGAGGTTGGTACCTGTTCCGGCAGATGCGGAGACCGGTCAGTCTGGCGGGTTTGGTTCCGGCTTCGGCGATTGGTTATGTCGAGGTGGCGGATCTGATGGGGCTGATCGAGGAGATGGGCAGGACGCGCGCCTGGCGGGAGATCGCGCCGGTCTTCGGGGTTGAGGGGCGACTGATCCCGCCCGGACTGACAGGTTGGAGCGGCTGGCTGGCCGGCCTGACGACCGGACGTGGTGAACTGGCACTCGTTGCTGATGCCCATTGGGGGATCGTGCTGACCGCGATCGAGGTCTCGGGCGATGAAGTTCGTCCACGGCTGGCGCTGCTGATCGAGACTTCACGGAGGGCGGAATCATTTCGGGAGCCGGTCGGGAAGCTGGTGGAGCGGATGGCGGGGGCGCTTCCGGGTCAGGTTGAACCTCGCGAGGAGCGGCACGCGGGAGTTACCATCACCGGCTATTACAGTCACGGCTCACCTGGAGCCCTGCCCGGGGCCCTGCCGGAACATGGACTATTTGTCGCACAGGTGGAGGGTGGCTGGATAATCTCCAACCACATTGAACCGATGCGGAGTTGTCTTGACGCGCGACTTGGCCGGATTCCGACGATGGCCGGCAATTTTTACTGGCAGCAGGCACGCCGAAAATTGAGTCGGCCGAGCTACCTTGCGAGGCTGGCAGGTGGCGACGATATCGGAAAAGTGGAGGGGCTGTTCGGGTTTGTTACCGGTGAGGGCGTGACACGGCTGCTTCGCTCCGGGGCGCACATTCTCGCCGGGGGGACGGTGGCAAGCGCGATACTTGCCGGGGCGGCGGGTGACGTCGTGACCGATTTGTCGAGCCGCTTCTGTGATGGCCTCGCCCTCCACGAACTTGTCGATGGCGATGCGGTGCATACTGGCTACACGGTGATGCTCAAGCCCGATCTGGTCGATACGCTGCAATCGATCATTAAACCAATGGCGACGGCCGACCCTTTACGATCGACCGCGCTTCTGCCTCCCGCAACACTGGAGTGGACCGCCTACCGTTTGCGCTCTCCGGGGCGGACGGTGAGTGAGATCGAGGCGGCGCTGTCGTCACGGATCGGGGTGGCGCAGAGTTTCCTGCTTCACCAGTTCGTGATCGGGGCACGCGAAGTCTTTCCGGGAATCCGTGACGAGGCGCTCGCCAACGCGGCATTTGGCGATGAGATGGTTACGGCGCGGGTCGGTGAAGGAGAGGATGATCATTTGTGGCTGTTGGAGATCAGGGACAGGACGGCGATCTCACGGGTGGTTGACGATTATTTAGAAGTTGCCGGCGGGGTGGCGCCGCGGCGTGAAATGATTGGCGGGTTGGAGCTGCTTGTCTCGGGTGACGAGGCGCGTGGCGGGGCGGTGGTGATCGGTGACTTTCTGGCAATCGGGTCGCCAGCCATTCTCCGACGCCTTGTCGGGACGCAGGGCCAGTTGCAAGATAAGTTGCTGGCGGATTCCGGCACCACTGGTCAGCGACGCGATGGCGCACCGGTGACGCCGGATCACAAAGCGCTCATCACTGGTTATGTACGTCCCGACGCCGAGGTCATCGAGACGATGCTTGGGCTGTCCAAAGATTTGACCAAAGATACGGGCAATTATCAGCACTCAATGAGTCCCCGCGCAACGGTCGATGAGCGGATCGCTGCCGCGCGCCGGCTGGCCGCTGCACTTCCATATGCCGTCCGGACAACTTCGCTCGAGTCGCACGGGGTCGTTATCGAATCCCGCTCTCCGCTCGGGCATCTGCCATTTGTTGTTGGAATCTTAACCGGACTGAATGGTAAGACTGACCAGAAAGAGGCGCGCGATGAGCAGTAGAAGAGATCGGCCCGACCAGCAAAAAGATGTTCCGGGCGAGGTTTTAATTGAAGCCGCGGGGCTCTCAAAAATCTACGGTGGTGGTGAGTCGCCAGTTGTCGTCTTCGAGGAGCTCGGACTGGCGGTTCGTGATCGTGAGCTGGTGGCGATTATCGGGACCTCCGGGATTGGAAAGTCGACACTTCTGCATATTCTTGGCGGGCTGGATCGCCCGACGGCCGGAAGTCTGAAAATGGGTGGGTTTGACATCGCAAAATCGAGTGAGCTAGACTTGGCGCGATTCCGGAATCAGCAGATCGGTTTCGTGTTTCAGTTCCACCATCTTCTCCCAGAATTCACGGCACTTGAAAATATCATGATGCCGCTGCTGATCAGCGGATTGACGCGGAAAGATGCGCTTCCACCGGCGCGAAAGCTTCTGGAGAGGGTTGGGCTGGATTCAAGGACGCGGCATCGCCCGGGAGAGCTCTCGGGTGGTGAACAGCAACGGGTTGCGCTTGCGCGGGCCCTCGTCAATGGGCCACGGCTGCTTCTGGCGGATGAGCCGACCGGAAATCTCGATCAGGGAACCGGCGACGAGATTCTGGAGTTGCTGCGCGAACTTCAGGCCGAGGGTGGGCTAACGGCGATCGTGGTTACCCATAACGAAAAGCTGGCCGCGGCCTGTGATCGTGTTCTTAAACTCGAGCATCGGCAGCTGACTGAGCTGCCATTGGTGGTGTAATCTGGTATACGCTGTTTGTCTTTTTATCTATAGTCACTATTCTGGTGAAAGATGGGTGAGTTTTGGGTGAATAGTAATTGAGAATGGTGATTAAGAGCGGGGCCTTTAACAGAATCCGGAAATTGAGACTGGAAATTGAGACCGGAAATTGAGACTGGAAATTGAGATCGGATGTTCGAACGATATACCGAGAAAGCACGTCGCGTAATATTCTTCGCCAGATATGAGGCCAGCCAGTTTGGCGCGTCGCAGATCGAAGCCGAGCATATTCTGCTTGGCCTGATCCGTGAAGATAAGGGGCTGACGACACGATTTTTCCATCGCGCCCATTCGAATATCGAACTGATTCGGAAGGAGATCGAGGGGCGGACGATTATGCGTGATCGTCTTTCGACCAACATCGATCTGCCACTCTCCGGCGAGGCGAAGCGTGTGCTGGCCTATGCGGCAGAGGAGGCGGAGCGGCTCGGGAACCGACATATTGGAACCGAGCATCTGCTGCTCGGCCTGCTCCGTGAGGAGAATTCGATCGCCGCCGAGATACTTTATGATCGCGGGCTCCGCCTTTCCGAGATCCGCCAGGATCTGATGCGCCAGTCGGGGAGCGAACGCGGACCGGGTCCGAAAGAGACCCCAAACCTGCTCGAATTCTGCCGTGACCTGACAGAAGCGGCGCTCGAAGGGAAGATCGATCCGCTTGTCGGCCGCGAGGATGAGATTGATCGAGTTCTTCAGATACTCTGTCGGCGGACAAAGAACAATCCGGTTCTGATTGGCGAGCCGGGGGTAGGGAAGACGGCGATTGTCGAGGGGCTTGCCCACCGGATTGTCGCCGGGGATATCCCACCATTTCTCGCCGACAAGAGAATTCTGGCGCTCGACCTGAGTCTCGTCGTCGCCGGAACCAAGTATCGAGGCCAGTTCGAGGAGCGTCTGAAGACGATCATTCGCGAGCTGATCGAGAATCGACAGTACATCGTCTTCATTGACGAGCTCCATATGCTGGTTGGCGCCGGTTCGGCCGAAGGGAGCCTTGACGCCGCGAATATCCTCAAGCCGGCCCTCTCACGTGGTGAGATCCAGTGCATTGGGGCGACGACTCCCGCCGAGTTTCGGAAGTCGATCGAGAAGGATCGCCCACTCGAGCGGCGCTTCCAATCGGTGCGAGTCGAGCCGCCCGACGAAGAGGAGACGATACATATCCTGAATGGAATCAGGGACCGCTACGAATCCTTCCACAATGTTTGCTATTCGAATGAGGCGATCGAGGCGGCCGTTTATCAGTCTAACCGTTATCTTCCGGAAAGGTTCCTGCCTGATAAGGCGATCGATGTTCTGGACGAGGCTGGCGCGCGGGTCAAGCTTCGTCATCATCAGGAGAACGCCACGGCGATCCGCGAGCGGCGAGAGGTTGGTAGCGGCTCCAGTCAGAAAAAGAGCCAGCGAGAGGGAGATGGAATATTTGGAGGGGCGCGCCGCTCACCCTCGCTCTCCGAGCCTGCCGGTTATGCAGGTTATGCCCATTATGCAGGTTATGCCCAATATGCAGGTTATCAGGCAGGCTTTGAAGCCGGAGCTGGGAATTCGGCCCTGCCCGTCGTCAAGCACGATATCGACGAGGTGATCGCGCGCTGGACGGGGATTCCGATGACTTCGCTGATCGAGGAGGAGTCGGGTCGACTCCTGCGGATCGAGGAACTGCTCCACCGCCGGATAATCAGTCAGAACGCGGCAATTTCGGCCCTTGCCAGGGCGATCCGGCGATCGCGCGCCGGACTTCGGAACCCGCATCGGCCGGTTGGCTCATTTTTGTTCCTCGGTCCGACCGGTGTTGGAAAGACTGAGGTCGCGCGCTCACTGGCGCAGCTGCTCTTCGGCTCCGACCGTTCCATGATCCGGTTCGATATGTCAGAGTTCATGGAGAAGCACTCGGTCTCGCGGCTGATCGGCTCACCTCCGGGGTACGTTGGACACGAAGAGGGCGGCCAGCTTACAGAACGAGTCCGGAGAAATCCATACTCGGTGCTCCTTCTCGACGAGATCGAAAAGGCACATCCGGACATCTTTAATATTCTTTTACAGGTATTCGAGGATGGCATTCTGACCGACGCGCTCGGTAATACCGTCGATTTCCGTCACGTCATTATTGTCATGACCTCCAATATTGGCGCCCGTTTCATCATCAAGGGCCAGAAGGGGGGACCACTTGGATTCCAGTCAACGCGGGAAGAGGGGGTGCAGTGGTCCGAGGATCGGGTATTGAGTACGGTTCGTGAGACCTTCAATCCCGAGTTCATCAACCGTCTCGACGAGATCATCGTCTTCGAGCCGCTCTCGGATCAGGATCTGCTGGCGATAGTCGCCCTGCTGGTCGTGGGGCTCAATGAGACGCTCCGGCATACATCCCGGTCACGAAACCTCGAGATCCGGCTGACTCCGGAGGCCAGCCAGTGGATTGTCGATCAGACCTGCGCCGACCGGAGCTATGGTGCACGTCCACTCCGTCGCGCCATCCAGAAATATATCGAGGATCCGCTCTCCGAGTTGCTGATCGAGGGGCGCCTCGGCAACTCTTCGATTGTCGAGATTCATCGCGGGCCGACCGGGCTCGAACACCGTGTCGTTGTCGGTGATGACCTTCGCCGCACCGATGGGGTGCTGATCGGGTGATCTTCGGCTGGTAAAAAAACGGCTGAAAACTGATGGCCACTGTTAAAGTTGAGTCGATTTTCGTATAATGTGCGATCTTAAAAAATTAGCGCTGCAATCCTGGCATTGAGGATCGTTCATTGAGACTGATTATTGCCATATTCGGCCGGTTGTCGCTGCTGATTCTTTTTTTTCACTGGTCGGCAGGTGCCGAGGCAGTTTCGTGGTTGAATAGCCGGCGCGGATACGGGAATTATGAACTCGGGACTTAGGAATCTTTGAACATAATGAACAATTCATAATTGTCAGCAATTATGATCAGCAAATTGTTAATAGTGAATTGTGACTTATGGTTTACGGCCTATGACTTATGACTTATGAATAAAGATCTACACTGCTCAGATGGGAGAAACTTCATGGCTCAGCGCATTACCTTTTTGGCAAGCGCAACAATATTTGTTCTTCTTCTTCTCTTCTCATCGCGTCCGGCAGCGGCGCAGCAGGCAGGTCAGGAAGTATTCGTGGAGGACGTGGAGATTCGCGGCAATCGCCGTATTCCGCGTGAATCCATCCTTTATTATGTTCAGAGCAAGCCACAGGATCGTTTCAGCCTGAGCCTCGCGCAGCGTGATCTGCAGGCGATCATCCAGATGGGACTTTTCGATCCGCTGGCGACAAAGCTGTTTGTCGAGGATGGGCCACGGGGTGGCCGAATTATCATCTTCCAGGTCAAGGAGTATCCGATTATTCGAGATCTCCAGTATCGCGGACTCAAGTCTGCGACCGAGAGTGATGTTCTGACAAGGTTCAAGGAGCGGCGAGTCCAGGTTAGTAAGGAGTCGCAGTTCGATCCGGCGAAGGCCAACGGTGCCCGGATTGCGCTGCGCGAGCTTCTGGCCGAGAAGGGACATCCTGACGCAAAGGTCGAGGTCGAGGTCGAAGATATCTCGGCGACGACTGTCGCCCTGGTCTTCAATGTTGACGAGGGGCCGCGCGTCCGCGTCAAGGAGATCGAATTTTCGGGTGACCGGGCAGGCTTCTCACAGCGCCGGCTGCGCAGTGCGATGAAGCTGGTCAAGGAGGCCGGACTTCTGGCGACCTTTACCTCCAAGGATATCTATTTCAAGGAGAAGCTTCAGGACGACCTCGAGCGTGTCCGCTTCTTCCTTGGTCAGAAGGGATATCTCGAAGCCAAGCTGAGCGAGCCACGGGTCGAGCCAGCCGGAACGGTGACGAGCGGACTAATGCTCCCGATCCCGGGATTGCGCAAGAAGGGGCCGGGGCTCAAGGTGGTCATTCCGATCGAGGTTGGGCGACGTTACAAGATCACCAAGGTCGAAGAGAAGGGCGTCAGCATCTTCCAGCCGGGTATTGTGACGGCCGTCTCTGGTCTGCACGTTGGCGATTTTGTCGATGCGAAGAAGATTCAGGACAACGTTTATAAGGGAGTCAAGGATCTTTACGGTGTCCAGGGTTACATCCAGGCCGACGTCAACTTCATTCCAAAGTTTATTTCGAAGACCGATACCGATGGTGACATCGAGATCACGCTCGAGGTTGACGAGGGGCGCCAGTTCACGATGCGTCGGCTTGAATTCATCGGCAATACCAACACGCGTGATTCGGTGCTGCGTCGTGAGGTGCTGCTCAACGAGGGTGACCCGTACAACAAACGGCGCTGGGACTACTCCATTCTCCGCCTCAACCAGCTTGGACTCTTCGACGAAGTTAAGGACAAGGATGCGATTACGCGCACCAACGATCGCGATCAGACGGTCGACATCGATCTTCAGGTCAAGGAGCGCGGGCGGCAGCAGATTCAGCTCAACGGAGGAGTCTCCGGGTTTGCCGGGAGCTTCTTCGGGTTGGAGTATTCGACGAACAACCTGCTCGGTTATGGCGAGTCGTTGAGTGTCGCGCTCTCGGGTGGAAACAGGCAGGTCTTTGCCAACTTCGGGTTCACGGAGCCGTATCTGTTTGGAAAGCCGATCAGCCTCGGACTCTCGGTCTTTGCCTCGAAGGCCCAGTTTGTCGGGCAGGGCTTCAATTTCAATAACGCGTCCCAGCAGCTTCAGTCGAGCTTCTTCGGTCTGAGTTCGATCGATTCGAGCACGCTTTTCAGTCAGCAGACGGCGGGCAGTTCGATCAATCTCTCCGCGCCATTGCAGCTTTTCACCAGACGCTGGCCGTCCTTCTCGGGACTTGCGAGGCTTGGCCTCTCGTATTCGCTGACGACAAGCAGTATTGTCGATCCGGCGGTCAACCGTGACGCTGATCCAACCAATGACATCCCGGTCACCTTCACCCAGCCGAAGATTATTACCAGCCGGGTGACTCCATCGCTCTACTACAATACAAAGAATGCGGCGATGGATGCGACGCGAGGCCAGAGCCTGTTTCTTGGGTTCGCACTGGCGGGTGGCCCGCTCGGTGGTGATGTGAAGACCTTTGCGCCATCGGTTGAATATCAGCTCTTCATGCCGGTATTCAAACGCCGTTCCGACAAGCCGCACGTCTTCGCGATGAGGCTTCGTGCCGACACGATCCAGACTTTTGGTACTCCGTTCAACACAAACTCGCTCTCATTTGTCGGGGGAGTCCCGATCTTCGAGCGGTTCTTCCTCGGTGGTGAGTATGACATCCGGGGTTACAATTTCCGTTCGATCTCGCCGGTCTCGGCTTCTGAATCGTTCCTCTCGACGCGTAATGTCGTCGCGAAGGTTCCCGATCCGACCGATTCGACCAAGCTGATCGATGCGCCGGTTGGCTCTGTAAATCCGAGTGTGCTCCGAAATTATACCTTTGAGTCACCGACACAGAAGGTCGGTAATGCCACCTGCGGCCAGACCAACGATCCGTCGACAGGCTGTAATGTCGTCAACGCCGGTCGTTTCTTTACGCCGATCGGTGGCGACACGCAATTTATCTATAACCTTGAATATCGTGTTCCGATCTTCAGCGTTCTGTCGGTGGCGGCATTTGCCGATCTTGGTTCGACCTTCAATCTGCGTAAGACGAAGGATCAGGTCGTCACGACCAACTACATCAACCAGTTACTGACCCAGACTGGTGTCACGCTCAACCCCGCCGGCCGGGTGGCGACCGAAGAAGAGCTGACCAGTGCTCCGCGCGATTTTATCGGCGATCCGATTGGCTTCCGGAAAATATACCTCCAGGGAGACTCGCGCGACTACAGCATTCTTCGAACCTCGGAGCAGAACGTCAAGTTTCTCTCCGACATCCGTTCTTCGTACGGACTGGAGTTTCGTATCCAGATGCCGGTGATCAATGTCCCCTTCAGGCTGATCTTCGCCTACAATCCACAGGCGAAGACAGACATTACCGATCCGCGCGTCCTCTTTCTGGAACGCCGGACGGTCATGCGCTTCAGCGTTGGAAGAACTTTCTAGGGTCGATTATCTTTGAGTATCTTCCCGGAATGCCGCGATGGGCTGCACTTCAGCCTGCAAGTGCCTGCGAGTTAAGGCAGGCGCCGGGGATCAGTAATTTTGTTGAAATCTGCAACCACGGGAGACTGTTTTTGAGGATGAGATACACACTATTTTTAATGGCGATTCTGCTGCTGGCTGGCAGTTCCTCCGCCTACGCGCAGGCGGTGCCCCAGGTTCCTAAAATGAAGGTCGGGATTGTCGATATCCTTGCCTTTCGCGACCAGATCGGGGAGCTGAAGATAAAGTACGACAAGCTGCAGGGTGAGTTCGCGACGCTTTATCAGCAGCTGGAGTCGATGCAGGGAACTCTTGCCGCGCAGGAGAAGACGCTCAACGAGAACAAGTCGTTGACACCGGCGCAGGCAGCCAAGCTTTCGAGTGATTTCGAGGCCGGCAAGAAGGAGTACCAGCGCAAGGTCGAGGATACGCAGGCTGTTGCCCGCCGCCGTGAGGCTGAGGAGACAGAGGCGATCTATGACAAGTTGAGCAAGTTCCTTGACCAGTACTGCACCAGGCATGGCATTACTTCGGTCTTCGATGCCCGGCGTCTGCAGGAGACCGGGGTCATCGTCTTTGCTGCGGCAAACGCAAACATCACGGATGATTTCATCAAGGCATATAACGCGAGCAATCCGGCGCCGGCGAAGTAGCTGATGCTGCGGAGAGGCTTGAGGGCCATCCGCAGAGCCTGCTCAGTATTAAAAACATCATTTTTTTGGACATCTGTTCATTAGAGCCATAAGAAGCCATAAGGAGTTAGAAGAAGATGAAGAGGATACTTTTCGCGGTCGCCGTCTGTACGACAATGGCCATGGCCGCATTTTCACAGACCCCGACCCCCGCTCGTCCGGCTGCTGGTGGGGCAGCCGCACCTGCCGCCGCCCCAGCCGGTGGAGGAACTGGTGCCGAGGGTAAGGTTGCCTATATCAACACCGCCCAGTTTCGTATTGGAATCAACGAGCTGAAGATTCGCCTTGACGCGCTCAATTCAGAATTTGAGCCGAAGAAGAAGGAGATTCAGTCGCTCGAAGAGGATGTCAACAACCTCAAGAACAAGATCCAGACCCAGGGCAACACGGTCAGTGTGCAGGTTCGCAACCAGTGGGTGGAGGAGGCGACTGAGAAGGAGAAGACTCTCAAGCGCCGTGCGGAGGATTATGACGCTCTCGGCCAGAAGCGACTCGCTGATGTTTCGCAGCCGGTCTATGAGAAGGTCAGCAAGTTCCTTGAGCAGTATTGTACCCAGCGTGGAATCATCCTCGTCCTCGAAGGTGGAGCGGCACAGCAGGCGGGAGTCCTGATCTATGCCTCACCGACGACCGATGTCACGGACGATTTCATGAAGGAGTACAACAAGGTCAATCCGGTGGCGGGCCCAGCCAAGTAGCCAAGTAGCCAAGTATTAGGATCCCGGATCGGAAATGGCATTGATGATCGAGTTTGCACGAAGCAGGGCCGTGATGAGCGCGGTTCCTGCCTCGTGCTTATTTATTGTGGCGAAGGTCTGTCAAGATGGCTGATGAGCGGAACAATGAGTCGCCACGAGAGTTGAGGCTGAGAGATCTGGCTGAACGGGTCGGGGCCGAACTGCGGGGTGATGGTGAGTTGACGGTGACGGGGGTCTCTTCGCTCGACCTGATTGGTCCGGGTGAGATCGGTTATCTGGCGAAGGCGGCGCGGATTGCTGAGGCGCTCGAGTCACCGGCAGCGGCATTGATCGTTCCGCGCAGTCTCGCGGCGGAGCCTCAATTGGCTGATCGTCCGCTGCTGATCGCAAAGGATGCCAAGCTTGCCTTTGCGCGGGCAATTGCGATCTTTCACGAGCGCCCCTACCGTGGACGCGGGATAAGTGACGACCTGATTCGAGGTCAGGGGTCGGTGATTGGTGAGGACTGTTCGGTCTATCCGCGGGTGACGATTGGTGAAGATTGCCGGATCGGGGATCGTGTCACACTCCATCCGGGCGTGGTGATTGGCGATCGGGTCGAGATTGGGGACGGTTCAGAGATCTTTCCGAATGTCACAATCTACGACCGAACGGTCATTGGCAGGAGTTGCCGGATCCACAGTGGAACGGTGGTTGGGTCGGATGGTTTCAGCTTCACGCCGGACGAGAACGGCCATCAGTTCAAGTTGCTCCAGATCGGACGGGTCGTGATCGAGGACGAGGTCGAGATCGGGGCCAATTGCTGCATCGACCGTGCCGGATTCGGCGAGACGCGCCTGCGGCGTGGCTCGCGGTTCGATAATCTGATCCAGATTGGCCATAACGTCGAGATCGGGGAGGATACAGTAGTTGCCGCGCTAGCTGGATTTTCGGGCGGGACGCGGGTCGGTCGCAACTGCATCATCGCCGGACAGATCGGCACCAATCAGCATATTACTATTGGCGATCGCGTGATCGTCACTGCCCGGACCGGTGTCACAAAGAGTGTCGAGCCGGGACGGGTCGTCGGCGGAATGATGCCGGCGATGGACTACCAGCACTGGCGTCGTGCCCAGGTACTTTATGGCCGGCTGCCCGAACTGTTCGAGCGTCTCCGAAAACTGGAAAAGAAGAGCTGACAATCATGGTAATGGACATCACAGAGATTCAGTCGATCATCCCGCATCGCTATCCGATGCTGCTGATCGATCGTGTCATCGAGCTTGAACCACTGAAGCGGATCGTCGCGATCAAGAATATTTCGATCAATGAACAGGTCTTTCAGGGCCATTTTCCGGGGGTGCCAGTCTTTCCCGGCGTGATGATCATTGAGGCAATGGCACAGACGGGAGCGGTCTTGCTTTTTCGCGAGATTCCGAATCGTGAGGAGAAGCTCCTCTACTTCACGGGGATCGAGGAGGCGCGTTTTCGCCGGCCGGTGGTACCTGGTGACCAGCTTCGTCTCGAGGCGACAGTCATTAAATTCAAGATGGGATACGCGAGGTTGCGTGCCGAAGCGTATGTCGATGGGCAACTGGTGACTGAGGCGACGATTACGTCCGTTCTTGCAGACAAATACAAGAAGTAGACGACATGATTCATCAAACGGCAATTGTTCATCCGGGGGCGCAGGTCGGTGCGGACGTTTCGATCGGGCCATACAGTCTGATTGGTGACAAGGTGACGCTGCATGATGGTGTTGAGATTGCGGGCCACGTCGTGATTGAAGGACCGTCCGTGATCGGCCGCGAGACGCGCATTCTGCCCTTTGCCTCGCTGGGTCAGGCGCCACAGGATCTTAAGTACAGAGGCGAGGAGACGCGACTCGAGATTGGCGAGCGGAATACGATCCGCGAATATGTGACCATGAATCGTGGAACGGTTGGGGGGGGATGGGTCACCTCGGTCGGTAATGACAATCTTTTCATGGCGCAGTCGCACGTTGCGCACGATTGCCACGTTGGTTCACACAATGTTTTCGCGAATGTCGCCTCGCTGGCCGGGCACGTCACGGTTGACGATCACGTGACGATTGGCGCCTATGTTGGAGTCCATCAGTTCTGCCGGATAGGGAACTACGCGTTTATTGGCGGCTTTTCGAAGATCGTCAAGGATGCGCTGCCATATGCGCGGACTGACGGGACAGAGGCGCGATGTTACGGTGCGAACTCGATCGGGTTGCGGCGCAACGGTTTTTCGAATGAGGCAATACGTCGGATCCAGCATGCTTTCCACCTGCTTCTGGTTGCGAAGCAGAATACCACTCTCGCGCTCGAACAGATCCGTTCCGAAATGGCGGGAGAGCCGGAGATCGATCTGCTGATCGACTTCATCTCCACCTCGACCCGCGGTGTCACAAAGTAGCCAGGATAGCCGGACAAGAACTGATGAAATGCGGACTGATTGCCGGAAATGGACGGTTCCCCTTCCTGGTGCTTGAAGGCGCCCGGGCAGTGGGCGTTGAGATGGCGGTTGCGGCGATTCGTGAGGAGACAGATCCGCAGATCGAGCAGTTGGCAGACTCGATCGAGTGGATCGGCGTCGGACAGCTTGGCCGGTTGATCCGTTTCTTCAGGAATGAAGGTGTCGGGCAGGTGATTATGGCCGGGCAGGTTCGGCACGTCCAGATATTCAAGTTATCGGCCCTGCCGGATCTGCGGATGGCGCGAATGCTGGCCCGGTTGAAGCGTCGGAACACAGACGCGCTGATCGGGGCGATCGCTGATGAACTGGAGTCGGAAGGGATTCGGCTGATAGATTCGACAACCTACCTTCAGCCACTGCTCGCGCGTTCCGGAGTTCTGACACGGCGTGCACCGGGAAAGCAGGAGCTGGCCGATATGGAATATGGTCACGAGGTCGCGCTAGAACTGGCGCGGCTCGACCTTGGCCAGACGATCGTCGTCAAGAATCAGGCCGTCGTCGCCCTCGAAGCCATGGAGGGAACGGATGCGACCATCCGTCGGGCATCGGAGCTGGTGAAGGGGAGGCCGCTGACGGTGATCAAGGTTGCCAAGCCGAATCAGGATATGCGGTTCGATGTCCCCGTAATCGGCCTGCAGACGATCGAGACGCTGCACGCCTGCAATGTCACCGCCATCTCGATTACCGCTGACAAGACGCTGATCTTCGACCGGGAAGAGACCCTTGCCGCGGCAAACCGCCATCGAATCGCGATCATTGCCAGGTAAGCCTGGGGAACCTCATCAGTGGCCCGGTGGCGCGCACTTCACGTCAGGTATCCGCTGACGACTAAAACTCTGCAATCAGTCTGGTGAGTGATCTGCCCTCGATTTTTTGAGGAGGGCGGCGTATCGTGAAGGGAAGGCGCGTGCGCGGCCCTGGTTGTCGATGACGATGTGGTGTGTTTCGCCCTCGGCGAGCACCTGTTGGTCGGCGGCGCGGTAAATTTCGTAGGCGAATGAGATCGCGCGGCTGCGTAGTCGAATCAGGCGTGACCGGATGAGAATCAGGTCGTCGTAAAGGGCAGGCTGACGATAGATGGCGCGAACTTCGGTTACCGGGAGTAGTACATTCTCTTCAACCTCCATGTCGCGATAATTGAATCCGTAAGCGCGGCAGAGCTCAACGCGCCCGATCTCGAACCAGACAAGGTAGTTGGCGTGATAAACGACACCGGCCTTATCGGTCTCGGCATAGCGGACACGGGTCGTGGTTTCGCACCAGTCGTGTGGGGGGATGCTGGCATTTATTTCAGGCATAACATTTGTCCAATTTGACGAAATTTACAGGTGGCCGGTTCTTTTGCTCCGCGTCCCTGATCAGTCTGGTTGTCTGATGATTATACCGAATGCGATGATCAGGCCATGGTGCCACGCCATCGCACGATCAGGGAAAAAGATCATACTCCCGGCGGCTTCAGGAAGTCTACAATCAGGCGACTCTTTTTACCGGCAGATGAGGCGTTCGGCGATCCTGGCCACCCATTTTCAGTGAGGCAACAATGACCGATGATCCACAGAACGGCGATCCGATTGAGCAGCTCAACAGGCGGCTCGACTATTTTGATGAGCTGGTCCATCGTCAGACGGCACGAATCTATGAGATCGAGAAGCGGCTCGGGATTAGTTCACCAGTTGCCAGACCAGTTGTACAGCCAGTTGTACAGACTATACCAGCGGTGGTCGAGCCGGTGGAGCCGGTCGCGGGGCACGAGATCCCGCCGGTCGGGGTTGTACGTCCCCGCCGGTCTCGCCGATTGCGAAATGTTGCAGCGATCGACTGGGAGTCGTTGATTGGTGGAAACTGGTTCAACCGGATCGGTATCCTTGCCATCATTCTCGCGACCGGACTCTTTCTGAAGTATGCGATCGAGAACGAATGGGTTGGGCCGCTCGGACGCGTCGCGATCGGGATGCTTCTCGGCATCGGACTGTTGATTGGTGGGGAGTCGATGCTGAAGCGTGGGTTTCGATTCTTCGCCCACGGCCTTTCCGGGGGTGGGATCTGCATTCTCTACCTGTCAGTATTTGCGGCCTATGATCGCTATCGTTTGATCGGCCAGCTGGTCGCGCTGGCGATGATGACGTTGGTCACGCTGGTCGCGGTACTTTTCTCGGCGCGGTACAACGCCCTGGCGATTGCGGTTCTCGGACTGGTTGGTGGATTTCTGACCCCGATTCTACTTTCGAGTGGCAGGGATAATCAGCCGGCGCTCTTCGGCTATATGATCCTGCTCAATCTCGGAGTGCTGGCCATCGCCTGGTTCCGGCACTGGCGGACGCTGAATTACCTTGCGTTCGCCGCAACTTTACTGCTCAGCTTTGCGTGGTGGGAGGGCTGGTACGACTCGAACAAGCTCGTGCTGACGCTGATACTGTTTACGATCCTGTTTCTGATCTTCGCTTTTGCCGCCATCTTGCACCACCTTGTCCGCCGGGAACCGTCAAGGGAGCTCGATCTGCTGCTGATTCTCGTTAATGGTGGAATCTATTTCCGTGCCGTTTACAGCCTGCTCGGGTCGAACCATCACCGCTGGCTTGGAGGATATGCCGTGCTGATGGCACTCTTCTATCTTGGC
>JBEIMN010000001.1:0-39945 GCA_040378705.1 Acidobacteriota bacterium | reverse complement strand
GTATGCATGGCACGCAGAACCGTGGCGACGGATGGTGCGATATATTTTTCGTAGATTTCGCCGCGTCCGACGACGGCCGTCTGGTATGAAAATGTGCCGATAGCCTTCAGTTGGCGCTGAATGGTCATTAGTTGAAACTCGTATCGAAGGTCGGGCAGGGCAATTGCCGTCACACCGCGCTGACGCCGGAGCGCGAGAAATGTCCGCTGCTTATCCTCGATCCATGCCTCCTCAACTGGCCGGAGACGCCTCTCGACAAGGAGAGGGACAAGATCATAGGTGACCGGACCCATTCTTGTATCCTGGTGATCGATGACCCGTAAATTTCCCTGAAAATCGATCATCAGGTTCATTCCATGGTAGTCACGATGAGTAAGGAAACGAGGACGAGCTGAAAGCTCGCGCGAGATTCGTGACAGGTCGGCACGGATCGATGATATCTCCTCTTCTGCGATAATCATCTGCCGATAGCTTCTGAAGTAGTGCGTAAAGAAATAGTCGAGTTCCCAGGTGAGCTTGCTCTCATCGAAGGCGAGGGTGCTGCCGATTGCATTAATCGCGTAGGCGAGAGTTGTCGCACCCTGTATGCGCACGATCAGGTCGATCGCACGGTCGAGCATCTCGTCACTGCCGGCCTGGTCACCACGCTCTTCCGCCTCTGAAAGCCAGCGTGAAAGGCTCATGTCGCCAAGATCTTCCTGAAGAATGATCCCCTTGGTGTCGGCAACGGTGATGATCCGCGGCACCGGAAGTCCCGCCCGCTCGAAGAGCCTCGTCGCGTCAAGATATGTGTTGTCGCCCTGATTGAATGGATCCGGATAGAGGCTGACGATCAGTCTCTCCACCGGGTTTCGGCTGGTCGCAACACGGAAATACTTGCGTGTTGAAGCGTCAGGTGTCAGCGCCTGAATCAGAACCTCTTCGGCCGTTACGTCGAAGTAGTCGGCCATGAATCTCACCACGCGCCGCTCGCTTACTCCACCACTCGCGATTACGGAGTCTCCCCGTTCCATCTCGGGTGCGAAAATTGGGTTGTCTGCAGTTGGTGCACTCATTGAACTCTATCTGCCCGAAGGTAAACACTCTGTACCACAGGGTAAGGACCTGACCCTGACCGCCTGCCACTAATTCTTCCGGTAATTGCCGATGGTATCATCAGCCAAAAGGCACGACAAGATTCCCATCAATGATCCTGCCGGGAAGCGCCTTTTCCGGTCTTTCTTCAATCTCCGCCAGGCCACCCCGAACTATCGCCGCCCGGTGGTATGACGCTCCGGGCGGGATGCGAACATCGTCTCCAATGATGCACTCCGACAGACTCGCCCCGGCTCCGATTTCGACCCGCTTCCAGAGCACGGACCGGCTGACTTTCGCCGTTGGGTCGATGCGGCATCCATCGTCAGCGATCCAGTTTCGACCTTCCCGCCCGAGAAAGTCGAGGCTGATCGAAAGGTAGCGCTCGAGCGTACTCAATTCGTACCATGATCCTTCACCGATGTGGCCGGCAATCGTTTTTCCATCGGCAATCGCACACGGGTAGACGTCGCGCACCGAATCCGAAAATACTCCGCGTGGAATATACTCGAAGATCTCAGGTTCCATCAGGTGAATTCCAGTGAACATCAGCGGGTCGGCCGATGCTTCATTCGCAATTGGAAAAGCTCCGAAACCGGTCAGGTGACCTTCTTCGTTCAGAATTACCTCACGAAAATACTCCCGGAGTCGATTTTTCTTCAGGACGAGGGTCGCCAGGGCACGCCGTTGGCGATGGGTTTCGAGCGCCGCTTCAAGGTCGAGGTCGGTGATGATCTTTCCGTTGATCACCGCAAAGGTCCCTCCCGAAAGTCGATCCCTTACCGCGTCGAGCGCTCCGGCCGTCCCCAGTATCTCCGGCTCCTCGAGTGAGTAGCTGATTCGCACTCCATACCGACTTCCATCCCCAATCTGTTCGCGGACAGATGCCGGCTCGTGGTGAAGGTTGATGATGATCTCACGGAACCCGTAGCGAGAGAGATACTCGATCGTCGAAGCGATGAGCGGGCGATTCATAAATGGCAGGGCTGGTTTTGTCCGCCCGATCGTCAGCGGCCAGAGGCGGGTGCCGAATCCTGCGGCAAGTATCATTGCTGTCCGGGGTCTGTTCATAACGCGAGTTGGCTGTATCTGTCCGGGGCGGTCCGCCTCCGGATTATATCGATCCTGGAATTTGTGGGAAGGCTTACGCGACCTGACCGGCCTGACTGGCATTATAATTGGGGTCGATCTCGAATGTACCGGGCGCGACCTTGCGAAAACGCTTGCTCCGACTGAGCGAGACGGCAAGTGATATCAGCTGGTGCTGCCCGCGAAACTCAAAACCACCTTCAGCCAGCCGTCGATAGATCTCGCTGACGTGCAGCGCTCTATTGGCTTCACGAAGCACGATCGTTGCCGCCTGTGGAATTCTGAAGTCGTTGAAGCGTACATTTCCAGCGCTCTCCGACTGGCGCAGTCGCGCGACTTCTGCCTCGATCTCGGCCGCATTGGCGGTCATCCGTCCCTTACTGTCTGGTGAGTCGGGTGAAAAATATGGGTCGTTAAAATTGTTCGAACCGGCAGGTTCGTAAATCCCATAATTTCCCAGTCCGGTCTGGCCCGAATTGGTCTGCACTGAGTTGGCCTGGCCTGGTGCTGATTGGTTATGCAGCACTCGATCGACGGCGCGATCGACCGGAAACAGAAGCTGGAGCAACGACTGCTCCGTCCGCTCGATCACTGCGTCGAGTGAGACCAATTGCGAGCGGAGGGACGCCGATTCGTTCTCGATCTCCGCAAGACGGACGAGCATCTTCCGTTTCGCCTCACGATTCTCACTTAGTGTTCGCTGGAGCGCCGCCAGCGCTGTGTCGTTCATCGCCGTCTCGCTTTCCGCCTACCGGTCACGTTCGATTATGTATTGTGCAATCCCATAGAGTGCTTTGCGATAGGGTGAGTCAGGAAATATGCTCAAAGCATCCTGGGCGCGTAAAACATAGGCGTGAGCCTCTTCCCGTGCCCGCTCGATCTCACCAAACTCCTCGAGGAGCCTGAGCACAGTCTCGGCTCGCCGGGTCTCACCGGCTGGCTCATCCATCGCTTCGCGAACGACCGGGACGTACTCCGGATGGTTTCGCAGCAGACGTATCAGCGGCAGCGTCACTTTCCCCTCGCGCAGATCACTGAGAACCGGCTTTCCAATCTTCGCGGCATCGGCGGTAAAATCGAGCAGATCGTCGATCAACTGGAAAGCGATTCCCAGATTCAATCCATAAGCCGCCATCGCCTGTCGTTCCACTTCGGTCGCGCCGCGCAGAATTGCCCCGACCCGGCAGCTTGCGCTGAACAGGTAGCCCGTTTTTCGACTCGCAATGTCGAGGTGCTGCTCCTCCGTGATCCGGATGTTGTTGAGCAGCGTCAACTGGATCAACTCACCTTCCGTCATCTTCCTCGTTGCCTCTGTCAGGGTGTCGAGGATCGCCAGATCACGTTCGCGCAGCGCAGTCTCATATGCTGACATGTACAGCCAGTCACCCATCAGCACCGCAGTGTCGTTGCCCCATTTCGCCGAGACGGACGGGCGATTGCGCCGCATTTCTGCACCATCGATGATATCGTCGTGAACCAGCGTCGCCGTATGCAGAAACTCCATAACCGCGGCAAGCCGGATGACGGATTCTCCAACCTCCTCGCCAAAGACTTTTGCCGCCAGGATCAAAAGCGCCGGGCGGACACGCTTTCCACCCGTCTGGTGCAGATATTTGCCGATATGGGCAATGATCTGGATGTTGGTTCGTGCCTGTCTCTCGAACTCCTCTTCGACCGCCAGCATCTCCGGCTGGATCAGTTGGAAGAACTGGCCCGCCGCCGCATACGCCTCGCGATTCTTACCCGCAGGCTCTGTTTCGTTCCTCCCCGCGATTGAGGGTGCAGTGACTATCTTTGTCATAATTCTGAGCGAAGTTCGTTAATTTGATCTGTAGTTTGTAAACTGCATATCGATGCCGAAATCAGTCTGCTTAAGGGCGGCAATCACTTCCTGCAGTACATCACGATCCTTGCCGGTGACGCGAACAAGGTCTCCCTGGATCGAAGCCTGTACTTTCAGTTTCGTGTCCTTGATGTATCTGACGATCTCCTTTGACTTCTCCTGCGGAATGCCCTGCTGGAGAAGTACCTTTTGTCGAACCGTTCCGCCGAGCGCCTGGTCGATCTTCTGATAAGTCAGCCCCTTCAGCGGAACACCCCTCTTTACAAATTTCGTCTGCAGGATATCGTCAAGGCTTCGAAGTTTATACTCATCGTCCGAGGTCAGAATGAAGGCGTCTTTTCCCTCCATCTCGATGTTGCTCAGACTGCCTTTGAAATCAAAGCGTGTCAGAACCTCTTTCAATGCCTGATTGACGGCGTTGACCACCTCCGCGTGGTCGATGATCGAAACGATATCAAAGGAGTTTTGCTGCGCCATAAATTGCCACCATCCGCCAATATCTGCCAACATTTACCAAAATCTGCCAATATCGATTAAACCTCAGATTGAAATCGGTTGTAATCTGAGCGATTGTCACAAACTGTCACAATCATTGGCAGCAGACACAAACTAAAGAGAAAGTATAGCCTGCCAGTGTAGGATTGATCATCAAAATATCACAATGAGGATCATAAAAGGTCTCTGACGCCGTTATTTCAGCCTGCCGTCTGATCCGGAACACGGAAGAGCCGTCTGAAGTTGGCGCTTGTGGCACTGGCAACCTCCTCCAGCTCGAGGCCACGAATTGCGGCGATCAGCGTCGCTGTATCGCGCACAAAGGCCGGCTCATTCCGTTTTCCACGGTGCGGAACCGGAGCGAGGTACGGACAGTCCGTCTCGACCAGAAAGCGGTCAATCGGTATGGTGGCCGCGATATCCCGAAGCTCAACCGCCGTCTTGAATGTCACGACCCCGGAAAACGAGAGATGAAACCCAAGCTCAAGTGCTGCCTCTGCGAGGGCCCTGGTTCCCGAGAAGCAGTGGAAGACCCCGCCGATCTCTCGTGCCTCTGCGTCAGACCATTCCTCGCGGAGGATGGTAATCGTGTCCTCCTCCGCCTCGCGTGTATGGATGATTACCGGCAGTCGGCTGCGTCGGGCGAGCTGGAGCTGTCGTCGCAGAACGTCACGCTGCACGTCACGCGGGCTGTGGTCATAATGGTAGTCGAGGCCGATCTCCCCCCAGCCGACCACTTTTGGGTGGCGGGCATAGTCGAGAAGCAGCTTTTCGAGCGCTTCATCAAAAATGCTCGCTTCGTGCGGGTGGAGACCGATTGCCGCATAGATGAAATCATACTCATCGGCGAGCCGCAGTCCGGGCTCCAGTGAGCCCTGGCCGATATCGCTCCCGGCAATTTCAAGCATGATTCCGACTCCGGCCGCACGTGCTCTGGCGATCACTTCGGCGCGGTCACCATCGAACTGCGGACCATCGAGATGGACGTGCGAATCGATCAGCATCTATCTCAGCTTCGCTCCGTTTGGAACATCTTCAAGGAACCCGGCAAGTATCGGCCGTCCCTCGTCCCCGATCGAAGCGGCGAGAACCATACCCTGCGACTCGAATCCGCGTAGCCTGCGCGGCGCGAGATTGGCGACGACGATCACTTTGCGCCCAATCAGCTTCTCCGGCTCGTAATATTGTGCGATACCGGCAAGAATCTGCCGTGGCTCCGCTTCGCCAAGGTCGATGGTCATCCGGAGCAGCTTGTCCGCCTTCGGCACACGCTCGGCTGTCCTGATCTCACCCGCACGCAACTCGACCTTCGTGAAATCCTCAATGTTGATGTACGCGACACCGGGAACCGGCTCGGTGGCGACCGCTGGTGCCGCAACGGGCGGAGTAACCGGCGTTGTCTCGCTATTTGCCACTTCGGTGGTCGGGGCGGTCGCTGTCTCTTCTTTCCTGATCTCGTCCATTAATGTCTTCCTGTCCAGTTTTGGGAAAATTGGTTTAACCTCTCCGATTTTGAGCCCGGCCGGCTCCTCCCAGGCAAGGCTGGTCGGTGCGATTCCAAGAATCTGTCCCGATTCCCCGAGCTGTTCCCAGATTGTCTGTGTCGATTCGGGAAGCACCGGGGCGAGGATCGCCGCCAACTGTCGCAATGACCGGACTGAAGTCGAGAGTACCACGTCGAGGCTGTCGGCAAGCGCCGGATCCTTCGCCAGGTTCCACGGCTTCGTATCGGAGATGAACTTGTCGACATGGGCAATCGCCGCCTGCGCGGCTTCGATCGCCCGGCTGAAATTGTAGTCATCGAATTCGCGGTCGAATTCGATCCTCGCCTGCTCGATCGCACGACGGACACCGGCTGCACGCTCTGCCAGTTCTGTTCCGACCTGAATTGGCAACGGCACTATCCCGTCACGAAAACGATGGATCATCGTCAGTGTCCGTGATGAAAGATTGCCCAGACCGTCTGCCAGATCTGCATTCACGCGCTCGATCAATGCCTCATAGGTGAAGTCTCCATCCTGTCCGAAGACCATCTCGCGCAGGCAGAAATAACGGACCGAGTCGGATGTGAAATGGCTCTTCAGCACGCCAAGGTTGATTACATTTCCGAGCGATTTCGACATCTTTCGTCCACCCGAGAGCCAGAAACCGTGCGCATAGACGGTTCGTGGCGGCTCAAGCCCCGCGGCAAGCAGGAAGGCCGGCCAGTAGATGGCGTGAAATCGCAGGATGTCCTTCCCAACCAGTTGCAGGTCGGCTGGCCAGAGTCGCCTGAAGTTCTCTTCGCCTCCACGCTCCTCGTTTCCATAGCCGACGGCCGTAATATAGTTTGTCAGCGCGTCGAACCAGACATACATTGTGTGTGCCGGGTCGTCTGGCACCGGGATCCCCCATTTGACCGAGACCCGGCTGATCGAGAGGTCGTTCAACCCGCCACGAACGAAGCTCAAGACCTCATTCCTTCGTGACTCCGGTCTGATGAAATGCGGGTGTGTTTCGTAGTATTCGAGCAGCCGATCCTGCAATGCCGAGAGCCGAAAGAAGTAGCTCTCCTCCGCCAGTCGATCGAGCGACCGTTCGTGCGTCTTGCAGATCGGAATGTCGTCCACCCCGGGAAGCGTCTCGTCCTCGCTCAGAAAGCCGTTGCATCCAACACAGTACCAGCCTTCGTATTTCGACTTGTAAATGTAACCGTTCTCAGTGACCTTGCGCCAAAGAGCCGAAACGCCCTTTTTGTGGTACTCGTCCGTTGTCCGGATCCAGTGGTCGTAGGCGAGGTTGAAACGCGGGAACATCTCCTGAAATTCGGCCACGATCTGGTCGACGTGCTCCTTGACCGGAATTCCAGCCTTCTCCGCCGCACGCTCGATGTTCTGGCCGTGCTCGTCAGTTCCGGTCAGGAAGAATGTCTCGATTCCACGCTGCCGTTTGTAGCGCGTGATGGTATCGGCCACCGTTGTCGTGTAGAGGTGGCCGAGATGTGGTCTGGAGTTGACGTAATATATCGGCGTTGTAACGTAGAACTTATTCATGATGGACGATACCTCGCACTGTTAAAAATTTATTGTTAACGATTACCGGCGATTTGGCAAATAAAGATCGGCTCGCTGGCTGAAGCTTGCAGCAGGCGGGGCCTCAGTTCTGTTACTATGACGGTCGCTATGTCCATTATTCGCACTAATCCTGTTCCATTTTTCGTCACCTTTCGGGCACGAATGGTTATGTTCATCTCGGTGATTATGCTGATCACCGCGATAGCGCTCTCTTTTTTCAACCAGCGGATCGAGCAGCGGACGACGCTGGTGGTCGGGGAGTACATTCGTGATATCACGCTGGCGACCGATATTGTGTATCGTTCATTCTCGAGCGGAAAATATCTCTATGACCTCGTCAATCGGGGGGAGCCGGACGGGTTGATGATCGACGAAGGGAGCGTTATCCGCCATATTCTGGTGGTCGACCAGGCGGGAATGGTCTTTGACAGCAGCAACCAGGCGGATCTCAATCAGCCCTATCGTTCGTTGATCGAGGATCTGCCGGGCCAACCGCAGCGGCTCCGATTTGATGAGGAGCCACTTGATCCCGGATTGACCCGGACGCTCAGATTTTCGATCGAAACGGAGCGTGGTGTCCGCCGGATCTTTATCGTCATTTCCATGAACCGGCTCAATCAGGTCAAGAAGGCGGGGGAGCGGGTTCGGTTGATCGTTCTTTCGCTGCTCGGACTTGGCCTGATCGCCGCGATCGCCATCTTTACGCGCCGTTTTACACGTCCAATCACCGGGCTGGGCGAGGCGGCGCGGCGTGTAACCGCCGGTGAACTCGATTTTGTCGTTCCGGTCGAAGGGCCGCACGAGGTCCGCCACCTCGCGACGACATTCAATGACATGCTCGCCGGACTACAGCGTAACCGCGACCTTGAAGAGAAGCTCCAACGATCAGAGCGTTCCGCCGTCGTCGGTCGTCTTGCCTCCGGAATTGCACACGAGATACGCAATCCACTCAACTTTATCAACCTTTCGATCGATTATCTTCGCGACAAATATGCACCCACCGATGAGACCGGGCGGAGTGAATATACGCGCATTCTGACGACGATCAAGGATGAACTGGCCCGCCTCAATCGACTGGTGAGCGATTTCCTTGGTTATGGCCGGCCGGCAAGGCTGAAGCGTCGGGATCTGGATGCCATAAGGCTGATCGAGGAGCTCGCAGATCTCGTCGGAGCGAGGGCCGCGCAGCAGAATGTCGAGATTCGGATCGTCGGGCCGTCCGATGGTTCAGCCCGCTTTGCGGCCGATCCTGAGCAGCTCAAGACCTGCTTTTCCAACCTCATCATAAACGCCGTTCAGGCGATGCCTGATGGCGGTCTCCTCACCATCTCACTCCACGCAGAACCCGAACTGGTCCGAATCGATTTCGTTGATACAGGCCACGGGATGACGGAGGAGATGTGCGAACAGGTCTTCGAACCCTACTTTTCGACCCGGGAGACGGGGATCGGACTTGGACTTGCACTGACCAGGAAGATCGTTGAGGAGCACGGAGGCGCCATCTCTGTCCGGAGCGCCCCCGGCGAGGGGACAGCTTTCCACCTCACACTGCCACGGATTGCCCCGGATCCGTCTCAATCATCCTGAAACCAACCCGTCGAAGCAGTGAGCAATTGCAGTCGGCGGGCTTTTACCGCTATCCTTTGACCGTTAATGGCCGCTAATGACCGTTAATTGCCGGTTGCAAACTCGACTCTCCCATTGGAGCCCATTGGAGAAAGACATGAAAGCCAGAAGAATCCTGATTGTTGACGACGAAAAGAATCAGCGTGAGATATTGCAGATGATTCTCTCCGCTGAACGGGATCCGTCCGGCTCCGCCCGCTATGATGTCCGGACTGCCGGTTCTGCGCAGGATGCCCTGCGCCTCTTCCGTCACGAGCGGATCGATCTCGTTCTGACCGACCTGAAGATGTCCGGAATGGATGGAATTCAGCTGCTCAATGAGATCTCGCAGCTCGACAGCTCACTCCCCGTAATTCTGATGACCGCACACGGATCGATCGATTCGGTCAAGGAGGCGCTCCGTGGTGGCGCCTTCGACTACCTCGAGAAACCGCTTGAACGTGACAACCTCCTCGCGGTTGTCAGCCGCGCCTTCGCTCAGTTGAAGGCGGTTGACGATGAGATAGTTGGAGTCTCCGAGGCCATGGAGCGTGTCAAGAAGATGATCGTCAAGGTCGCACATTCTACCTCGACGGTCCTCATTCGCGGTGAGTCCGGGACTGGCAAGGAGCGAATCGCCTGGGCAATCCATAAGGCCAGTCCGCGGCTCAATGAACGATTTCAAGCGGTGAACTGCGCGGCCATCAACGAGAATCTGCTCGAATCCGAACTCTTCGGACACGAAAAAGGCTCCTTTACCGGTGCTGTCACCGAAAAGAAGGGGCTCTTCGAGATCGCTGACAAAGGAACACTCTTCCTTGACGAGATCGGTGAACTCAATATCAGCATGCAGGCGAAACTGCTTCGCGCCCTCCAGGAGAAGGAGATTCTGCGTGTTGGCGGAACCCGGGCGACCAAGGTCGATGTTCGTGTGCTGGCGGCTACCAACCGCGACCTCGAAGCCATGGTCAGGGATGGAAGATTTCGCGAAGACCTCTACTACCGTCTGAATGTCATTCCAATCAATATTCCGCCGCTCCGCTCCCGCCGGGATGACATTGCACAGCTCATGGAACACTTCCTTCGCAAACACGGCGCCAATGCGCCGCGCCCGATTCAGATCTCCGCCGAAGCGCGAAAGATGATGATGGAGTACGGGTGGCCCGGAAATGTCCGGCAGCTCGAATCGGCAATCGAACGGGCACTTCTGCTCGCCGAGAGCGACCAGATCACCATCGAGGATCTGCCGGTCGAGATTCGTCAGTCGGTTCACGCCGAGGGGTCAGCCGGATTTCGACTCCCACCGGAGGGAATCTCCTTCGAAGATCTTGAACGCTCGCTGATCCTCCAGGCAATGGAACAGACCGGATGGAACATCACGCGATCCGCACGTCTCCTTGGACTCTCATTTCGAACCATGCAGTACCGACTCGACAAGTTCGGCATCAGGCGCCCGGCCAGACTCAACGATCCAAACGATCCGAACGAACCGGTTGACGATACGTCTGAATCGGCGGAATGATTCCGCCAGGCTATCAATTTAGCCCATTTCGGCGGCCGGTTTGAGTAAAAAAGGTGAAGGGGGAGCATGCCAACGCTCCCCCTTCACCTTTTTTACTGGAATGGACTTACTACCGTGCGATCAACGCCTCGCCAAGAACCCGCCCGCTCCGATTACTCGGCGGGGTGAGCTTCAGAATCGAAGCCAGCGTCGGGGCGATATCGGCCGGACTGCTCGGCTGTGTATACCAGCCAGACTTGATTCCCGGTCCAAGCAGCAGCAGCGGCACGTGCGTGTCGTAGCTGTATGGCGTTCCATGCGATGCCCCGGAGGCTCCCCCGACAAGGTAGAAGGGCTCCGTCAACACCACCAGGTTGCCATTCCGCTCGGCGTTGAATCCAAGCACTACACTCTGGCTCAGCCTCGTCTCTGGCGTCCGACCACTAATGATCTGTGAACGAGTGTAGCATTCGGCAATGCCCGGAATTGTCATTACTCCCATTGCCGCAATCGTTTCTGCCTCGGCAACGTCGATCTTTTTCCTCCCGATCACCGCAAGGTCGAGATAGACATTGCCATTCCCAGTCGAGAGCACCCATTTTTCGTCGCCATATCGTGTATCGAGCGACTTCTCGACCGCGTCACCGATGGCGCTGGCACTGATCCGACCGCCATAACCGAGCGGCTTGACCTGCTCTGGTACCGGCCCGACCCCGTGATCCGCCGTCAGGGCAAAAACGATGTGGTCAAGGCCGATCTTACGATCAAGATAAGAGAAGAGCTCGGCGATCGTTCGATCGGTCCGCAGTGTGATGTCCTGAACCTCCTGGCTGTATGGACCATAATTATGCCCAACCAGGTCGTTCGAGGAGAAGCTGATCGTCAGCAGATCCGGAATCTCATCCGCTCCCAGCTGCTCATTCTCAATCGCCGCCCGCGCGAGATTGGCCAGATGGTCGTTGGCGAAGGGGGAAGACTGGAATTCACCGTAGAATTTCGGCCCCGGCTTCGCTTCGCTGCCCTTCAGGACGTGCGGGAAGAGGTGATCCTTTCCCTCGTAAGCTGAGTCGTCCGCCGCCGAGCGCGCATAGGCGGATTCCGGCAGCAGCCGATCCCACACCTTATCGAAATAGGTGTTGCTGTGCTGCTCCTGATTGAACTTTTTTACCCACGCCGGCAGTTCGTTGAAATACCAGGTGCTCGAGACGAAGTTGCCGGTCGTTCCGTCGTACCAGTAAGCTCCATCAGGCCGCTTTCCGACTGGCAGAATCGCCGAACGATCTTTCAGGGAGATGCCGACTACCTTCGATCGACCCTGACTGGTCAGCTTCATCTGATCGCCAAGGGTCGATCCGATCAGGCGGTGAGGTGAGGCCCCTGCGCCTCCATCACGCCCACCCAACTGCTTCACGTTGCCGTCGGAGACGCTGGATACTGTCTTTCCAGACTTGCGGTCGTACCATTCGTTGCCGATTATCCCGTTGAGTGCTGGTGTCGTACCACTCATAAAGGTCGCATGGCCCGGTGCGGTGTAGGTAGGGGTGTGAAGATAGTTGTTTTCAGTGAAGTTGGCTCCACGGGTCAGAAAGCGACGGAAGCCACCCTCGACAAACTGATCCTCGAACCGTGTCAGGTAATCGTACCGAAACTGGTCGATCACAATTCCAACCACCAGCCGGATCTGCGGGGATGACTTCGTCGCGGCCTTCCGCCCCGCCTCTCCCGCAGGCGCCGTTCTGCCTCTCTTCTGTCCATTAGCCTGCTGTGCCTGCGCCAGCGGTGTCGTTATCAGAGACGCAATTACCAGAAACAGGACCAATTGCGGCATCCACCGACCATTTTTCCGACCACGTTTCAAGAACTCCATGGCAACTCCTTTGAAGATTGATCAATTCAAGATTCTCAAGCATCGGAAATTAGCATATCCATACTTCAATCCGGAACATCGATACGTTAAATTAAGCATGAATTTAAGGATTTTTAACTATACTTGGTCAGACCACTGTGCAAAAATCAGGTGCCTGTTGATATGTTTACCCGACGGACAGAGCATCCGCCAATTTGAGACATTAATAGATATTAATAAAGATGTATCTGCTCAGGCGAAGAGAATGGCGATTATTGAGCTGATCTCGCGGTTATCAGGCGTGAGGGGCAAGCATAAAAACACCGAATCTCGCATTCTCTTCGCGTGAGTGGCTCCATATGAATTGGGGTATCAGGGATGAAACTAGAGATCAGATTTCTTCGTGCCATTATTTACGTGATTATTCTGGGAAGTGTCATTGGGCTGGGGAGTGTCATTGAACCTGCTGTTGCCCTGGCCGGGTATGGTGATCAAAATAGTCAGGGTAGCCAGGCCGGGACTCCGTCATTAACGTCAGGAACCCCCGCGCCGACTCCGGGCCCGGTTCGCGTGAAGAAAGTGGAAGCAGATCCCGCCCCGAATGCACCCGCCGATTCGGGCACGAATTCCGACGCGACGGCTGTACCAGCCGCCAGTCAGGCTTCAGCCGCGCAGAAGCGGCCACCCGAGTTGCAACGTGCCCTCGATGAGTTTCGGCTTCAGATTGGCAAGCTCAGCGGCGGGGCAAACGGCAAGTCGATGGTTGGGGGACGACAGAACAGCCTGACTGGCCGTCTCTACGAGAACCTTCGCAACGACATCATGGATGCCATCCCGCATCAGGTGAGGCAGGCCGGAGGGAACAAGAGCCTGCTGCGCCGCAATCAGTACGGCGCGACGGTCAGCGGGCCGGTGCGGCTCCCCTGGCTTTACGACGGACGGGGGCGAACCTTCTTCTCCTTCTCGTTCGAGGGTACGCGCGAGCGAATCGCGCAGAGCACCCTGCTGACGCTTCCAACAGATCGCCAGCGCGGCGGCGACTTCTCTGATCTGGTCGACAGCGCCGGGCAGCCAATCACCATCTATGACCCGGCGACGACCCGACTCAACCCCAATTATGATTCGACCATGCCGGTCTCGACCGACAATCTTCAATATATACGCGATCCCTTCCCCGGAAACAGAGTTCCGCTGGCGCGTCTCGATCCGGTTGCACGGGCGTTGCTGACGACATATCCGCGCTCGAACGCTTCGATTGGTCCATACCTGCTCAACAATTACTGGGTCAATTCACCATTCGAAAATCGGGCTGACGGGATCATCTCGAAGCTCGACCACGCGCTGACAAAGAAGCAGCAGATGAGCCTCTCGCTCAACTATTCACGCGGATTGCGCAAATCACCGGAACTCTTCCCCGGACCGGCCAATCCAGGCGCCCCAAACTATACGTTTGACAACGGCAGCCTTGTCTATCAGCACAACTACACCGCCTCGCCGCAGATCGTGCTCACTTTTCGCGGTTCGGCATCCTACAGCGGGGCGGCCTCGACGGCGAGTGGGGATTCTACTGATCACCCGGCCCGGTTGGGTATCGGCGGAACCTCCTCGAAGTTCTTTCCACGCTTCTACCTCAATCAGTATCTGCCGATCGGTCCACAGACGGCGATCTTTCGTGACCGTAACTATGTCTATACCGGTTCGACGACCATTGCCATCAACCGCAAGGAGCACAATTTTACCCTGACGGGTTATGGCCAGCGCCGGTTTGCCAATTCGTTCAGTCCGACCTATCCGGCTGGAATCTTCTACTTTGGAAACACGCTGACCGGTCTGCCCGGTGTCCGCAATACCGGAAGCACCTTCGCCTCATTCCTGCTTGGCATGGCGTATCGCGCCGAGCAGGGGGTGATCACGCAACCGTCTTATTACAGCAACAATTTCTACGAAATCAATCTGAGTGATCAGTACCGCCTGCGTCCGGGCTGGACGGCGACATTTACGCTCAGCGTTGAAACGGCGACACCGCGCGTCGAGAAATATAACCGCCAATCGACCGTTTCGCTCGATCGGATCAACCCGGCGAACAACCGCCCCGGCGCGCTGATCTTTGCCGGGCTGAACGGCGTCGGCCGCGCTCTTCAGCCGAAAACAGTCCGCGCCGAGCCCGGCTTTGGACTCGCTGTCAATCCGTGGAATGACCGGAGAACCGTTGTCCGGATCAACTATAATCTGACCTACGACAACTACCCCCTCTACGGCCGCCATTTTGGCACCCAGGGCTTTAACGCCTCTCCAGTCTTCTTTTCCCGCAACGAACAGCTCGAGCCGGCCCTGTATCTACGCAATGGACTGCCACAGAATTTTCAGCGTCCACCCTATCTCGAATCGACTGCCGCCAACGGAACCGACGCCGACTATGTCGATCGTTCCGGCAATCTTCCCTCCAACCATCAGTGGAGCGTCAGTCTGCAGCGCGAACTGCCGAACTCGATGGCTATCGAGGCGCGCTACAACGGCTGGCGCAACCATAACGTTTTCGTCGATGGGCTGGTTCGTCTCAACGCCGTTCCGCTTGAGAACCTCAAATATGGCGAGCTTCTCTACGACGACAGCTTTCGCAACTCGCTCCGCCCGTATCCACAGTACCGCAACCTTGATCTCGGCGGACTCTATCCGGCCGGCGAGGCGGAGGGCCACTCATTCACCGTCACCATGGATCAACGGCTGACGGGCGGACTTTTCGGTCGCGCCATCTACCGTTTTGCCCGTGTCCTCGACGACTATTCGAGTGGTGTGCCGCAGGATCCCGGCAATATCAGCGAGGAGTGGTCGCTCTCAGCTTCGGATATTCGCCAGAGCCTGCAGTTCAGTTATACCTATGAGCTGCCCTTCGGGAAGGGGAAATGGCTTTTTTCCGATGATGAGTTTATGGCGCGCTTTCTTGGTGGCTGGAGCCTGAGTGGTTTGACGACGATACGTGGCGGCACGCCGCTAATCCTCCGTCCGTTGTTCAATCGAACCGGAGGAGTCGTCGGAAACTTGCGCGTCAATCTGGTTCCTGGCGTCAATCCAAACGTTGAGAATCAGACCGCCGAGCGGTGGTTCAATCCGGAGGCATTCTCACAGCCGGACGATTTTACGCTTGGCAACGGCCCCCGAACCCACCCGCAATTGCGGAATCCCGGTGAGCAGTTCCATCATCTCTCTCTGACCAAACGGATCGAGCTGACATCCGATACCTCGCTCGAGTTTGTGACCGAGGCCTTCAATTTTCCCAACCAGAGCAATCTCAACGACCCGGATACACGCATCGGGTCAGAGGAGAATCCAAACCTCAATTCCGGACGGATCATTGGGTCGACCGGAGGGCGTGTCATGCAGGTCGGTCTCCGCATTCTTTTCTAAAACAGCAATGGTTCTGAAATAGTGTGATCCCAGAAGAGATCGATGAAGAGATCGATGAAGAGATCGATTCCGGGAGCAGAGGGTATCGCGGAAGACGGGCATCATAGAGTTGATGTCTCCCGGGCCGGAGATCCCATTATTGCCTGCCAGGTACTATTTTCCGTTCCCGGAGGGAAGTCTGCCTTCTTCACGTTTCCTGAAATGGTGATCACTGTCATTAGAAAAAGGCTTTTTATCGCGCTATCGATGGGCAACTTTCACTCTTTGGCTTCCGACTTCTCCGAAGATGGCGAAAAGAGAAACTGGCCGATCCTGAAGTTTGCGTAACACGAATTTAATATTAAGGAAGTCTGGCTTGAAGATAAGAAATAGACAATTGCTGGTGGGAGTTCTGCTGCTGACGCTGAGCGGAAGCTGTTTCGGCCAGAAAGCTGGCCAGAAAACGGAGGAGGTGGCACCGCGTGGAGTCCTTAAGGTGCCGGTACTGGTAGATGGTGAAACCGGTCACTGGCAGGATGGGCGGCGGCAGGATTTTAAGATCTTTCTCGACGATCGTGAGACACCACTTAAGAGTTTTCAGGGACCAAAAAATTCGACCATATTCCTTCTAATCTTCGATACCGTTGATGATTTGTCGCGGGTTGATCAGGCGCGGATGGTCCTCGCCGAGAAGCTGAAAGTCTTGCCGCCAAATTACCTCGTCGGTATCCTCCGGGCGCAGGATGGGCTGCGTGTGTTGCAGGAGCCGAGTGACGACTATGCTAAGCTGATGACCCAGATCCAATCGATCGAGGTCAGCGGGAAGGCTGGTCTGCTCGACACGCTGCAACCTGTCTCACAGTTGGCATCAGGCATCCTGAGCAAGACCGGTGTTCGTGTCTGTGTGCTTTACATTACGGATTCCGGCATTGGCAATTATCGCGCGGACTATCTCAATCCGGTCATCAACGCGAGCGATTCCGGTGATCTGAGTCGGCGCTTTTCAGATCGAGCCGTACAGGAGCAGGTATCGCGGATCACGCAGTCGCTGTCAAAATTTACCGTCCCAATATTCATTCTTCATCTTTCGTACCGGGCAGACTCACTGAATCTCGCATATCAGAGCGGACTTGAACGGATCGCTTCGCTTGGTGGTGGACAAGCGCTGCTCTGCCGAACGGTTGATGAGATCGGGCCCGGACTTGATGCGATGATCGAGCGGATGAAAGCGACCTATTTTCTTGGGGTCGATTTGCCGGTGAAGGGACGATCTCTCGTCAAATTACGGGTTGAGGCCGTCGATCCGCAGGGGGCGTCGTTCGAACGTCTGACGTATCCTGCTCAGCTCGAGCGAGAAAAAGGGAAGTAGCCGACACCAACCCTATTTGTCCGTTCATTCAGGACTAATGAAGCAGCCAAGAAATTCGCGGTTTCCATCGGCGCCGAAGATTGGCGAGTCGATGACACCGACGCACCGCCACCCAAGAGTCTCGACAAATCGGCTGATCTCGCCCACAACACGAAGCTGGGCGGCTTCGTCGCGGACGATTCCGCCACGCCCAACCTCCTCACGCCCGACTTCGAATTGCGGCTTGATGAGGTTGATTATCGTCGCTCCCGGCCTGATCAGAGCTGGCACTACCGGCAGAATCCTGGTCAGTGAGATGAAGGAGACATCGGCGACGACAAGATCAAAGCGTTCACTGAACTCGTCAGGACGCAGATATCGTGCGTTGACATTCTCACGCACCTCGACTCGTGGATCCTGACGAAGTTTCCAGTCGATCTGCCCGTGTCCAACGTCGAGCGCAACAACGCGCCGCGCTCCACGCTGCAACAGGCAGTCTGTAAAGCCGCCGGTCGATGCCCCAATGTCGAGGCACAGGAGATCGCGCACGTCGACCTGGAAATGGTCCAATGCCGCCGCCAGCTTCAGTCCGCCGCGACTGACATACGGCAACGGCTCACGAATCGTCAGCTCGATGTCGACCAACACTTCGAGCCCGGCCTTCTCAAGTCGCTGCTCCTTTGAAAAGACCTGACCAGCCAGAATCAGTGCCTGCGCCTTCGTCCTCGTTTCGACCAGACCACGGATGACCATCAATTTATCCAGCCGCTCTTTGCCAGGCTTCAATCTCATGGAGGAAGAGTAGGGGAGATTTCATAAAAAGTCGAACGATCATCGCCTTGCCGCTGCCGACCAGGATGACAAGGACGCAGAAAATATCAGAATGGTTGACAGTTTGCCCGTCAGGTGGCAATATACGTTTTCTTCGATTTGCGCTCGTAGCTCAGTTGGATAGAGCGTTTGGCTACGAACCAAAAGGTCGCACGTTCGAGTCGTGCCGGGCGCATCAGGTTTCAATAAAAAAGGGAGATGTCTCGTGACACCTCCCTTTCTTGTATCTATTTTACAGACTGCCAAAGCTCCCGCTAAAGAGCGCGAAGGTGCGTCAGCGCAATCCGGTGAAGAGCGGCATGGATTTTTGTATCGATTGATAGATACCCCAGGCGAGCGGCGCTGAGACCACCAGCCAGACAAGAATTACCAGAACACGTTTCATTCCTGAGTCCTCGGAAACTTTTCAACCCGAAGCGGTTTGACCAGCATATTGGCGAGATAACCAATCACCAGCAATCCGGCCATCAGATACATGGTCGTATTGTATGCCTCTGGCGGCGGAACTCCGCTTCTGATCCTTGCCGTCGAGATATAGTTGACAAGCGTTGGCCCGATGATCGCGGCAACCGACCAGGCAGTGATGAGCCGGCCGTGAATTGCTCCGACTTGATAGGTCCCAAAAAGATCGCGCAGATAGGCGGGGATCGTTGCGAACCCTCCGCCGTACATCGTGATGATGACCGCGGTCACCAGGACAAAAAGCATTCTGTTCTGAGTCTGTTGCGTCCGTGGAACCAGGCAATAGAGCACCGCCCCGAGCAGAAAATAGATCTGGTACACCCTCCGTCGCCCGATGTGATCGGAGATCGACGACCAGAAGAATCTGCCACCCATGTTGAAAATGCTCAACAAACCCGCGAACCCGCCGCCAACCGCCGCACTGACACCGAACATATCCGAACACATCTTTGACGCCTGGCCAAGAATTCCAATGCCGGCGCTGACGTTCATGCAGAGCACTACCCATAAAAGCCAGAACTGCGGAGTTTTCCATGCGCGGTCCACTCCGATCCCCTGACCAGTGATGCGCGGGGTGATCTCTTGTGGCAGTCTCCGCCCGGCTGGTCTCCAGTCATCATCGGGAACCCGAACGATGATCGCCCCAAAGAGCATGAAGAGCGCATAGAGCAGGGCCATGACCACAAAAGTTTCGGCGACTCCGACCGAGGTCGCGGATTTGAAGTAGTCCATGAGCCTGACGCCGACGGGAGCCCCGATCAGCGCTCCGCCGCCGAAACCCATGATCGCCATGCCAGTTGCCATACCTGGCCGGTCAGGAAACCACTTCATCAATGTCGAGACCGGTGCAATATAGCCAAGCCCGAGCCCGATCCCACCAATCACACCGTAGCCAAGATAGAGCAGCCAGATGCTCTCGAGCTTCACCCCGAGGGCACTGATCAGCAGCCCGCCACAGAAGCAGACGCAACTGGCGACGATTGTTTTACGGGGGCCGCTCCGCTCGACCCACTTTCCGAACAAGGCGGCCGACAACCCAAGCATGCAGAGCGCGATCGAGTAGATCCACCCTACTTCCGGGATCGTCCAATTCCCCCCGGCACGGGTTAGGGGGACGTTGAAGACGGAGAATCCGTAGACTTCGCCAATGCACATATGAACCGCGATTGCCGCCGGTGGAACCAGCCAGCGATTGAAACCCGGTGGGGCAATCGTCTCTTCACGCGCCAGAAATTTCATCTCTTCAGTTGTCCAGGGCTGCTATTTTCCAACCGGAGTGGTCCGCGGTCGGGTCAGATCAAGGTGGTCAAAGACGGCTCCACCGACATCGACCGCATCGATCGACGCTGTTCCATTCTCACGCAGCTCGACGTGAAAAAGGTGGTTGCGAGGCTCCGCTTTTGCGAGCCACCACCCGACTTCAGGCGATGGCACCTCGCGTGGTATGACCCCCCAGGCTCCATCGCCGAGGAAGAGCAGCCCGTTCTCATCGTCCCGCTTGTGGTTTCGCAGGCGGTGCGTTCGCTTATAGTTGTGGTGATCGTTCTCGAAGAGTGCGGTCACTCCATACTTTTCGAAATGCGGAATCCAATTCCCGCGGATCGCGACCGACTGCTTTGCATCGTATGGCATTCCACCCTTCGGTGCCTTGGTCGTTCCATAAGCCGGGTAATGATAGAAGGCAAAGAGGAACTGCTGCCCATCCCGCCTCGCGAGCGCCTGGCCAAGCCAGTCTGCCTGCGCCCCGGCGATCTGCTGCGTATGACCCGAATCGAGCGCGATCACCGACAGATACTTTCCGAAATCGAGGGCATAGCTCGATTTGCCGTCCGGAGTGTCGAATAGGCTGTAAAAGAATGGTGCATCATCCGGAATTTTCCCGTTGTACCCGCCTTTGACCTCGTGATTGCCGATTCCAATTACCAGCGGGATGATCCGCCGATCACGTCCGACGCTGTTCTTCATCCACGACTGAAGCCAGTCGACCCAGCGCGTGGCGGCAACTCCATTGGCGTAGGCGAGATCGCCCCCAATCATCGCAAAGTCCGGATCGAGCGCCCCCGCACGCTTGTTCATGACGTCGACCATCTCACGGGTGTGCATCATGTCTCCACCAGAGACAAAACGTACCGGTCGTGTCAGCTTTGCCGGCATGGTTCGAAAGCGCCAGCCATCGGTCTCCTTTGCCGGTTGTCGTCCGATGCCAAACTCATATGACGTATCCGGGGTAAGTCCGGTCAACTCGGTCCGACGAACCTGGAGCGTCGACACACCAGCCCTCGTGTGTGCCGCTTCTGAAGAGACCCACTCGGTCGTTCCAATCTTTCGATACCAGAGCGTGTTGCTGCTCCCTTCGAAGAGGTCGACCCAGTTGACGGTCATTGTCGTCGTCGGATCACTCTTCCAGGTCAGATAGACGCCGACCAGATCCTGTTGCCCCTGCGCGGCGACTGAAAAGCCAGACAGCAATCCCATCACCATCACGGCAATCGCCAGCCGTCGTGACAGCCCGCCTGAAACTAAGGTGAAAAGCTTTCGCGTCCGCGAATCAGATCGATTATTCGGTTTCATCGAGAGCATGCTCCTTCAACTCGGCGAGACTCGCATAGCGAAGAGTCCCTTCGTGAGTCGCCTCGAGGCGGACCAGTGGGGCCGACCCGGCATCATAAGCCTCTTTCCACCGCGCGGCGCAGAGACACCAGCAGTCACCCGGCTTGAGCCCGGAAAAATTGAAGGCGGGCATCGGCGTCACCAGATCGTTCCCCTGTGCGACGCTGAACTCCAGAAACTCCTTCGTCACCTTTGCACAGACTGTGTGGACCCCGGTGTCCTGAAAACCAGTGTCACACTTGCCGTTACGATAGAAACCTGTCAGCGGCTTCATCGAACAGCTCTTCAATTCACCACCAAGCACATTGCGCACCGGTGGTTTCTTTCCATTACCATTACCATTCCCATTACCATTGTTGCCATTAGTGTAACTCATAACTGATTCTCACTTCAGCAGCTTGCTCACTGCGATAATTGCCATTGTAGTTTTGGCCACGGTTGTATTGAATAGAATGCGCTTCGATCGGTCATCAGAAGCATACGCATGATCACACACCGGATCAAGTAGCGACCGGCCACCACGGCTGGCGCCATTTTCCGTCGACGATATGGTCAGAACATAAAAAATGCCGGCAAACTCCATGCTTCGGTATCGAATCACGAAGTTTGCCGGCCTGTCGCGGCAATGGCCGATTGTTCCGACGTCGCCTAGTAGAATCTGAGCGTGTAGACTACTCGCACTCCGCGCCCGATCTCCGGCGCAAACTGCTTAATGAACGAGAGGTGGTTGCGATAAAGTTTATTGTTCAGGTTAAAGGCGTTGGCAGAGATGACGTGGGCGACGTGCTTTCCAGCAATGGTGTATGAGACATTCAAGTTGGCAGTCGCATATCCGGCCGTTCGTGTCTCCGTCGAAAAGGTTCGCGCCTGATCCTGGGCCATTATCAACTCGGGATTGAAGCGAAAGCGGCCGACGAAAGCCTCAAATCCGACTCGAGCCCGGAGCGGTGGAATACGCGGAAGTGCCTCACCGCTTTGGGTCAGTTCAGCACTGACATAGTCGACGCTCGAAAGCAGCCACAAATTCGAACTGAAACTAAAGTCGAGTCTCCCTTCGAAGCCGGTGAAACGGCTGCTGCCCTGCGCATAGGCGGCCTTGACCAGCCCATCCTCGATCTCACCAGTTGGCGCGAGGTAGACGAAATCCTGCATTTTGTAATAGAAGTAGTTCGTCTCAACCCGCAGGCGTCCCGAACTGTGGCGAAGTGAAAGATCGATGCCGTCGGCTCGTTCACGCCGCAGTCCGTCATTGCCGACTTCAAAGGTAAGATTGCCGGCGTGCGGCCCGTTGTTGTAGAGCTCTTCGAGCGACGGGGCGCGGTAGCTGTGAGTGTAGTTGGCGACAAAGACGTTGTTGCTGCTCAACCCGACGCGGATGCCGGCTGAACCGGATGCTCCCGTGAATGAACGGTCACGGAGTCCGGTTGGATTATAGCCATTGCGTTCAACGCGCCCGCCAAACTGGAGCGCGAATCGATCGAAGTCGAGTGTCTCAAGTCCGAAAGCGGCAAAATTGCGGTGGCTTGTCGGGGGTGCCAGTGCCTCAGCTCCAGTCGATTTGAAGTCCCTGTTGAGGCCTGAAATTCCGAAACTACCCTTCAGGTGACCTGCCCGCTTCTGCTCGAAGACTGCGCGGTAGAGAAATGACCGGTTATTGAACTGCGTTCCGATCTCCTGCGTCGCGATATCGATCTCGGCATGCCTGTAAGCGTTGTATTGGAGCGTGAAATTGGCACTGCTGAGCGCACCTGACGACAGGTCGCGAAAACCTCCGCGTACCTGAACGCTGCTTCGGCGTGGGTTGAGCCGGACCATCTCATGCTCCTCACCCTCAATTTCCGCTGGAGTTTCTGGGCCTTCGGGCTCGGTTGGAATCCCATAGTTTCGACTGTCATAGGTATAGTTGAGGCTCAGAAATCCCTTGCCACCAAAATATCCGATTCCGCCCGAACCATTTCCCGATCTGACGAATGAATTGGTGATCTTTCCGAGTGGTGTTCGATAGTCTCCGGTGCGCTGCCCCCCACCATTGGCCCAAAAGAGCCAGTTCTTCGTTCCGAGCTCGATCCCGCCACTTCCACCTGCCTGGTCATTGGTCGAGCCGCCGATACCTGTCAGGTAGCCGCGCGTGCCGGTGTGAGCCTCTTCGTGCCCGCTGATCGCATTGACGACGCCACCAATCGCGTTGCTGCCGTAGAGCAGGGTCGCCGGCCCCTTAACTACCTCGACCCGATCCTGCGACAGAAGGTCGAGCGGCTCGGCGTGATCACCAGACTGGAAGCCAAGTCCGCCAATGCCGATCCCCTCCTGCAGCACTAGAACGCGGTCTCCATCGAATCCACGAACCACCGGTCGTGAGTTTCCCGGGCCGAAACTCCGCTTCGCCACACCAAGCTCGTGATCGAGTGCCTCACCCAGACTGATCGAGTTCTTTCGCGCCAGGTCGAGTGATCCGATCACCGTTACAGAGGCAATCGAATTGAGCGTTGTCTCTTCACGCCCCGTCGCCGTCACCGTCACCTGCTCGCGCAGCGTCTCCAGTCTGACCTCGAAATCAGCCGTCGCTGTCCCGCCTGCCGTCACCTCAACCTTCTGCAAAATGTCCGGTAACCGCTCGAGCATTGCCGAGATGTCATATTTCCCGCTCGGCACATTTCTGAAAACATAGGTGCCATCCTTCTCAGTCTCCGTCGAGATCTGAAGCTGGATGATCGTCACCTTCACGTTATGTACCGGATCACCATTGCCGGCCAGCCGGACACGCCCGTGCACCTCACTGGTTTTGACCTGGCCGGTTGACGACTGTGCGTAAACCCCGACACTCCCGATAATCATAACCGCCATAACGGTCGCCATAATTGCCATTATAAAAAGACGCTGAACTGCTTTCACTGACTGCCTCCCTCTTCGATCGTACTATGATTCCCAGTTTGAACTGTCCTGACAGGATAAGTCGCAGTCTACGCTTCACTATCCTCTTCAACCAACGATTATTCCACGAATGGTCGAATCGGTTCGGCGAACGGTCAATTTATTGCCTTGATTTAAATGGCGGTTCCGGGGCCGACTCTGACAAAGACAAATTGCCTGAACCAGTCAATAAACTATTGGCATCTTCGGGCATCTTCTGGCAAAAGGGCGAGAATGGTTGAAACTCTTACCAAGTCGCAATAATATCGCAACCATCCAGAGCGGAATGAACCCGGGATCCGAACCGGTCTCACTTTTCAGTGATCAAATAAATCTAACTGAGGACAAAAACATGATCGACAGAAGGAATGTCTTGAAGGGCGCGGCGGCGGCGTTGACGACCTCTATCTTCACCGGCCGGGTCAAGGGTGCCAATGCGCGAATTGCTGTTGCCCACATCGGGCTTGGCGCGATGGGATCGAGCAATCTGCGCCACGCCATGCAGTTTTCCGAGCTGATACAGCCGGTCACTGTCTGCGATGTCTACAAGCCACACCTTGAAAGAGCGGTTGCCAGCGCCGCCAAGGGTGGAGTTACGGTCAAGCCGGTTCATGATTTCCGCGAGGTTCTCGCCGACAAATCGATCGATGCCGTCTGCATCTCGACCCCTGATCATTGGCACGCTTACATGACGATCGAGGCCTGCAAGGCCGGCAAGGACGTCTTTGTCGAGAAGCCGGCTTCAGTCTATGTCGAGGAAGGGAAGTTGATGGTCGAGGCGGCGCGGAAGTACAAGCGTGTCGTCCAGGCCGGCACAATGCAGCGTTCCGGCGGATACTTCAAGAAGGCCGCCGAGATCGTCAAGAGTGGAGTGCTTGGCGAGGTTACCTTCGTCCACACCTGGCAGACCGGTGCGGTGAAGAAGGCTGGCTGGGGAAAGCCGGCAGATGGTCCGGTTCCGGAAGGCCTCGACTGGGATCTCTGGCTTGGCCCGGCGCCCAGGGTTCCATTCAACCTCAACCGGTGGGGAGTCGGAGTGACGACCTTCCCGACATTTCGTTATTTCTGGGACTATGCTGGCGGCGCGATGACAGACTGGGGCGTCCACCTCATCGATCCTGTCCATCAGTGCTTCGGCGAGCCGATGCCGACGGCGGTCTCGGCCATGGGCGGCAAACTCTTTGTCGATGATAATACCGATACGCCGGACAGCCTCATGGCGACTTTCCACTATCCAAAGTTCCTGCTGACCTACGAGAGCCGGACTGCCAACCCGATGCCGCAGTTTGGGCAGGGCGCAGCCACCTCGATCCACGGAACTGAGGCGACGCTGGTCGTTCGCCGAGGTGGTTGCTGGCTCATCCCCAACGCAAAGTCGACGGTGCAGCCGCTCACTTTCGAGAATGACAAAGAGATGAACACGATGAACGAACCACACTGGAAGAATTTCATCGACTGCATACAGTCGCGTGAAAAACCGACCAGCGACATCGAGACCTGCGTCAGATCTTCCACCGCGTGCATTCTGGCCAATCTCTCCCTCCGGAGCAGGACCATGCTTGACTGGGATGAGAAGAACTGGACCGTTAAGCAGGAGAACGTCAAGCCGATGCTCAAGGCGAAGTATCGGGCCCCGTGGAAACTCTCGGTTTAGGCTGGGGGCCGCAAAATTGAATGCCAGCGTGCTGAAAGATCGCCTGTTGCATAACACGCTCTTTCAGCTCGCTGGCATTTTTCTGATCTGACAGCCTGGCCTATCTCGCCACCGGTCTCCCGATCCAGCAGGGGGGCGGCTCGAGGCCAAGGAGCGAGGCGAGCGTCACCGCTGTGTCATAGGTATTGACCGGCGTTTGAATCTCGCCGCGGACAATTCCCGGACCGGCAATAATCCACGGAATCTCGAGATCACTCATTCGCAGGCCGCCGTGCTCCGTCCCCTTGCCGCCATGGTCGGCCGTGACAAGGATGACTGTCTGGTCAAGCATTCCCGCCGTCCCGAGTCGCGTGATCAATTCACCAATCAGCCGGTCGGCTTCGCGGATCGCGGCGTCATATTGTGTGGAGAGCCAGCCGTTCCCATGGCCGGCATGATCGACATCGTCGAGGTGAATGAAGGTCAGCGTCGGCTTCTTCTCGACCAGGAAATGTCCTGCCTTCTCCATCGTCTCTGCCTGAGTGGCCGGGTTGATGACCACATCGGCTGCTTTCCGGTCAAACAGATGGCCAAAACCCTCCCAGTGATGGAAAACCCCAATGACGGATTTCGGACGCTGCCCGCGGAGCAGGCTGAAGATTGTCGGAAAGAATCCGCTGCTGTCCCTGCAGATTGGAGCGATCTCGAATTTGTCTACCCGCCATTCATTCGATGTTACACCGTGCTGAGCCGGACTGGCGCCCATGATCATCGACGACCAGTTCGGGGCACTGACGGTTGGAATTATGCCGCGCGCCTTCAATGTCCAGGCTCCACGCTCCCGCAGTCGTCGCAGGTTCGGCGGATCGACCCGTAAGACACCCTCCGCGCCCATGCCGTCAACTCCAATGACGATCACATGCCGCACCCGCTGCCCATAGACGTTCGTCGACAGCGTAAGTAGCAATAGCGGCAGAACGACGAAAGACGCTATTCTGACAATTCGTGACATGGCTCTTTTCTTTCCGAATAATCGTTGATCTGGAAGAGACAAAAAAGGGAGCGCAGTCGACATGCTTCTGCGCTCCCTTGAAAACAGCTGACAGAATGCCTGTCGGTCAGGCCTTCGGCTCCCAGCCCTTTTCGTACTCCCTCGCCCAGAGCTTCATCGCTTCCGCATCGCCAATGATGTGGCCATTGGCCGGATTGGTCTTGAGCGTCCGCCCGGTTCGCTGCGAGATGTTGCCGAGCTGCGCGAGCAGCGTGCTGATGAAGCCCTCTTCGATCGGGGCGTTCAGCTTTGCCTTGCCGCGAATCGTGTCGATGAAGTTGTCGGCATGATTGTCGCCAAGGCCCGGATCTCCGCTATTGGCCAGATCAGTCCTTCGCTCGGAGGTTATCTTTTTGACCGGTTTGTTGTTCAGGTCATAGACCGTGTAGCTGATGCCCCCGTCATAATCGAGCGTTCCCTTGCTGCCAAGGAAGATAATGCCATTTGCCTTGTAGCCCGGTGCGCCATAAGTGCTGGTCGAGCGCCCGAACCAGGTGATCCCCTTGCCGGGGCCGAATTCGAGCTGGATCTCCTGTGTATCCGGAGCCTCCCAGTCGTCAAGCCCGACATCGTGCCAGCGTCCACCAAACGAGTTGACCTTCGTCGGCAACTTGACGTTCAATCCCCAGCGCGCGACATCAAGCAGGTGCGTTCCGTTGTTGAGCGCCTCGCCCGTTCCCCACTGCCAGAACCAGTGCCAATTGTAGGGATGAAGGTTGTCGCGAAAGGCTGTCCGCGGCGCCGGACCCTGCCAGAGATCCCAGTCCAGCTCCGCCGGTGGCGCAATCTTCTTCCCGAATCCGATCGGCTGACGCCGCCGCGAATAGAAGCAGTTCGCCAGGAAGACGTTGCCGATCACTCCCTCGTGCAGCTCCTGGATCATCTGCTGCACATTGCCGATCGACCGTCGCTGGTTCCCCATCTGCACGACACGCTTGTACTTTGCTGCCGCCTCGACCAGAATCTCTCCCTCGCGCGGGTTGTGGCTGCACGGCTTCTCGACATAGACGTGCTTTCCGGCTTTCGCCGCCAGGATGGCCATCGGCGCATGCCAGTGGTCAGGCGTCGCAACCAGCAACGCGTCGACGTCCTTGTCTTCAAGCACACGGCGGAAATCCGTCTCCGTCTTTGGCGCCTTACCCGTCTTCTTCTCTGTAAACTCCGCCGCCGGACCGAGCGAACGCTTGTCGACGTCGATTACATACTTTATTTCAACTCCTGGAACACCGGCAAACTTCTGAATAAGTTCCGGGCCGCGTCCACTGAAACCAGGCTGGCCCATGCGAACCCCGGCAACCGCGATCACAATCTTATCCGATGCCGATTGGGCTGAAACTCCGGAACGTGCCGCCATTGTCAGCGCTGCTCCAGACGCAATTGACGACGCCACAAATTGTCGCCGCGAGATCGATTTGCTCATCAGACGTACCTCTTTCCTTGGTTGGGTAATATTGGTTTAAACCTGACTGACAAAAATAACTGCTCGTTTACTTCCGACTCTACTTCTGCTTATCTTTCTGGCCCTTCTGCTCAATCTTTGCCCAGGTATCCTTCAGGCCGATCGTCCGGTTGAAGACCGGTCTCCCCGGGGTCGAATCACGGTCGACGCAGAAATAGCCCATTCGCTCAAACTGGTAGCGGGTTCCGGCAACGGCATCGCGCAGTCCCGGCTCGACCTTGCATCCCGTCAGCACCTTCAGCGAGTTTGGATTAAGATTGGCCGTGAAGTCCTGCCCTTCCGCGACCTCGTTCGGATCCTCATTGGAAAACAGGGTGTCGTAAAGCCTCACTTCGGCATCGATCGCGTGGGCTGCTGAAACCCAGTGGATCGTCGATTTCACCTTTCGTCCGTCAGGAGTGTTGCCACCACGTGTCGCCGGATCGTAGGTGCATCGCAACTCGACAATATTGCCTTCCGCATCCTTGATCGCCTCCCGGCAGGTGATGAGATATCCATAGCGCAGCCTGACTTCGCGGCCGGGCGCAAGACGATAGAACTGCTTCGGCGGATCCTCACGGAAGTCCTCCTGCTCGATGTAGAGAACCTTCGAAAAGGGGACTGTCCGCGTTCCGGCTCCCGGATCCTCCGGGTTGTTGATCGCCTCAAGCTCCTCTGTTACTTCACCACCCCCTGCACCTTCTGGCCCATCCTCCGGATAGTTTTCGATCACGACCTTCAATGGATTGAGGACCGCATTGACCCGCAGCGAATGGCGGTTCAAATCTTCACGCAGGAAATATTCGAGATGGGAGATCTGCGTTATCCCGTTGGTCTTCGATACCCCAATGTTGGCGCAGAAATTGCGTATCGCTTCGGGGGTGTATCCGCGTCTCCTCATCCCTGAAAGTGTCGGCATTCGCGGATCATCCCACCCGCTGACAAGCTTCTCCTGCACGAGCTTCAGCAACTTGCGCTTGCTCAGCAGCGTGTAGGTAACACTCAGACGATCGAATTCGAACTGCTGTGACGGAAATATCCCAAGCTGCTCGATGAACCAGTTATAGAGCGGTCGGTTGTTGTCAAATTCGAGGGTACAGATCGAATGGGTAACCTTTTCGATCGAATCTGACTGGCCATGAGCGTAATCGTACATCGGGTAGATGCACCATTCATTGCCGGTCCGGTGATGTTCCATATGAAGAATCCGGTACATCACCGGGTCGCGGAAGTTCAGGTTGGGCGATGCCATGTCGATCTTCGCCCGCACCGTTCGCGATCCATCCGGAAACTCGCCGTTCTTCATCCGCTCAAACAGGTCGAGGTTCTCCTCGATCGTCCGGCTGCGATAGGGGCTCTCCCGTCCCGGCTCGGTCAGCGTTCCACGATATTCACGAATCTCGTCGGCCGTCAGGTCGCACACAAAAGCCTTGCCCGCCCTGATCAGCTCGACGGCCCAATCATAGAGCTGCTGGAAATAGTCCGAAGCGAAGAAGAGACCGTCCCACTTGAATCCAAGCCAGCGGACATCTTCCATAATTGCATCGACATATTCGGTCTCTTCCTTCGATGGGTTTGTGTCATCGAACCGCAGGTTGCATCGACCGCCAAACTCAGCCGCCAAACCAAAGTCGAGGCAGATCGCTTTCGCGTGCCCGATGTGCAGGTACCCATTCGGTTCCGGAGGGAAGCGCGTCTGTACACGCCCATCGTGCCGGCCTGACTGGATGTCCTGTATTATGATGTCACGAATAAAATTTGACCTTTCCGGTGACTCCTCAAGCGGAGTGCCGGCGGTGGTTTCCAGCGAACTCATTAATTTCTATTATCTCCCTGAGAGTGGGCCGAACTCCTGCTGATTCAGGCCCCCGATTCTCGCTTATTTCCGGGTCACTGCAATCCCGGCTTTTCGGTAACCTGTGCAGCATCAGGAGAACCGATGAGTGAAAAATAATCACATGGCGGATCTGAGAGGTCAAGGACGCCTTACTTTGTCTTCACGCCTGCCTGCTCCGGAAGCACCTCCGCCCCGGTGATCCTGAAGGCAAAAGCGTGGCGACACGGAGCCTCGTCCGGACCCAGATCGGGTGTCCGGATGCTCAGCGTATTCTTTCCACGAACCACTTTCAGGTCGCCTGGAACCCCAAGCATGCTCACGGTCACTCCACCCGTAACTTTGATATCCCGCAGGACGAGCTGCTTGCCAGGCCAGCCGGCCGTGATCGCATAGAGCACGTCACCCTTCTTCGTGAAAAAGACCTGCTTGACCGCCACGCCATTCTTCGGCTGCTGCCCAACCTGATCCATCAGGTTGTACTTCACCATGAACTCTCCATACTCCTGCGTCGGCTGCTTTCCTTCTGTCCACTGGCTGGAGCGTCCCGCGAATCGAGTGCCATAGATCGCCTCGCCATTCACCTTCAGCCAATCGCCGATCTCGAGCAGCCGTTGCTCCATCAGTGGAGGAATCGTCCCGTCACCATTTGGCCCAATGTCGAGCAGCAGGTTGCCGCCACGACTGACCAGATCGACGAGGGTAAGGATGAACTCCCGGCCGGTCTTGTAGTTGTCAATCCGCTCGGCACGATTGAGCCCGTATGAATCTGCCATCCCGCGACTCTCCTCCCACGGATGAGAACCATCCCTGAGGCCGGCCGCATATTCTGTCGTCCAGTAACCACCGTGCTTGTGACGCGAGTCTTTACCCCAGCGGTCGTTGACGACGACATCGTCTTTCGCGGAAGATTCGTTGAAAAGCCACGCAAGCAACTCCTCGCTGCGCCAGTCCTTCGATTCCATATCCCACTCACCATCACTGAATATCAGCGATGGCTTGTACCGCGTTACCACATCCTTGAACTGTGGAAACATGTGCTCGGCCACATAACGCTGCCGATCGCTCTTCCAAAGTGGGTTGTACCACTCGTAGAGCGAATAATAAAACCCGAATTTTAGTCCCTCAGCCCGTGTCGCCGCTGACAGTTCTCCAAGCAGATCGCGCTTTGGCCCGATATCCATTGAGTTCCACGGACGACCCCAGGTGCGGCTTGCCTCGGCGCTTGGCCAGATAGCGTAGCCGTCGTGGTGCTTCGAGGTCGGCACAACATATTTGACTCCGGCTCGCCTGAAGAGGCTCGCCCACTGTTTTGCGTCATAGAGCTCGGCCCTGAACTGTGGTGCAAAGTCCATGTAGCTGAAGTCCGGACCATAATTTTTACGGTGGAACTCACGCCAGTTGGCCCACTTCGCATCGGTACTCATCAGTCGATTCCAGTACCATTCGGAATACTGGCCCGGCATGCCCCAGGCCGGCACGGCGTATACTCCCCAGTGGATGAAGACTCCAAACTTGGCGTCGATGAACCACTCCGGGGTTGGTCGCTTGTCGAGGGACTCCCAGTTGGGAGCATATTTTCCGGTCTGACCATGGGCTGGAATCAGTAACAAGAGCGAGATCGTGGCGGCGAGTAGTAATCTATTCATTTGAGTTCCTCGTTGATACGGTAATTGGAGTAATTTAAAGCTCTGATTATTCTGGAAACTATAAATCCCAATCGAACCCGATCGATTATTCTTTTTCGGTACTCCGGATGCCAGGTGGTCCGATCTCCACGAGATAGAAAGCGTCGACAGAAATGGAGCATTATGTCGTAGATTATCGCAGCTTTCTGAGATGAAAATCTCCGGGATGAAAAGAGTCTTCCATCGCTGCCGTGATCCGGCAGAAACCTGCGATCCGGATCTGCCTGATATGCCAGCTCTTATCGCCTGAACTCTTTCCCCTCAATTTCGGCGAGGCGGCCTGGACATCGAAATCATTTTTGGCCTCGCGGCAGTACTTGTCAATGTCTTCTTGACAATGACCTGACGCAGGCTTACGTTACTCCAACTTTAACCACAACAAGGAATGATCATGAAAAAATTTGCGGCCCTTTTACTGTTTGGAATCAGCGCCTTTGCGCAATCACCGGCTCCATCGCGGGGCTATGGTATCCCACAGCTCGACCTCGCGAAGGAGACTTCGCGCCAGGTGGTCGTTGACCGCGAGTCTGGGCAGTACCTTGGCCATCCAACCACCGTCCTGCTTGAAGACAAACGGACGATTCTTGCCGTCTACCCGAAAGGACATGGCAAGGGGGCGATCCTGATGAAGCGGAGTACCGACGGTGGACTGACCTGGTCTTCCCGACTCCCAACCCCAAAGAGCTGGGAGACCTCGCTCGAAACCCCGACAATTCATCGAGTCGTCGATGCCGCCGGTAAAAAAAGGCTCGTTCTGTTCTCCGGGCTCTATCCGATTCGATCCTCGATCTCGGAGGATGACGGGCTGACCTGGTCTGAACTGAAACCGATCGGAGACTACGGTGGAATCGTGACCATGGGCTTCGTCGAGAAACTGCGAACCGGGCCCGGCCATTACCTGGCAATGTTCCACGATGATGGGCGTTTCTTTGCCCGTGATGGCAGCAAGACGCCGGTGATGACTCTCTACCAGGTCTTTTCACACGACGGAGGACTGACCTGGTCGAAGCCGGAGAAGATCTTCGCGTCCGAACAGATCCATCTCTGCGAGCCGGGAGTCGTCCGCTCTCCAAACGGTCGGCAGATGGCCGTTCTCCTCCGCGAAAACCGCCGGCTTCGCAATTCACACGTCATTTTTTCGAACGATGAAGGGAAGACGTGGACCGTGCCCCGCGAGCTGCCAGGCGCACTGACCGGCGATCGCCATACCGCTAAATATGCTCCCGATGGACGGCTCTTCATCTCATTCCGCGACATGGCGCCCGAAAGTCCAACCAGTCCAACCAGTAGGGGGGACTGGGTTGGCTGGGTCGGCAGTTACAGCGATATCCTCAAGGGGCGCGAAGGCCAGTACAGGATCCGTCTGATGGACAACTTCCCCAACGCCACCGGCTGGGATGCCGACTGCGCCTATCCGGGAGTCGAAATACTTCCGGATGGAACCTTCGTCGCCACGACCTATGGCCACTGGGTCGCCGGTCAACCACCCTACATCGTCAGTATCCGACTCAGGCTTGGCGACCTTGACGGCCGGGTGGGATCTGCACGCTAGCCAGATTCATCAGCAGAGTGCCTCGATGATGCTGGTCAGTGCCGCGAAGACTCGCCGTGCATCCTTTCTCGATTCGGTGTTCTCGAGGCCAGCAAGGCTGGTCTTGAGAACACCTGCCGGCGAAAAGCTGGTCTCCCGGTGCTCCCGAAGGTAGCCCATGAGCTTATCCGGCTGGATTCGCGCCTTCTCGCCAAGTCGGAGCGAGAGCCGCTCCTGATGCCTGTCGATGGTAACTATTCCGATCTTCTCCGAGAGCCTTCTCAGCCGGGCGTAATCGAACAGGTTTTCGACTGCGTTTGGCAGGCGCCCGTAACGGTCTGAGATCTCTTCACGAATCCGCTCCATCTCATCGTCCGCCCTTGCCGATGCGATTCGTTTGTACGTCCGCAACCGCTGGCCCATATCCGCGATGTACTCTTCTGGAATTCGTGTTTCGACCCCCAGATTGATCTGGGTGCTGATCTCTTCGTCGATCTCTTCGCCACGCAGTTCCTGAATCGTCCGTTCGAGCATCTGTGTGTAGAGGTCGAAGCCGATCGCCTCGATGTGCCCTGACTGCTGGCCACCGAGCAGGTTGCCGGCTCCGCGAAGCTCAAGGTCGAGTGCGGCGATGCGGAAACCGGCTCCAAGGTCGGAGAACTCACGGATCGCCGCCAGTCTTCGCCGCGCAATCGGTGTCAGCTCCTGTTCTGAGGGGATCAGTAAGTAGGCGTACGCACGACGGTTCGATCGGCCAACTCGCCCCCGAAGCTGATAGAGTTGCGAGAGACCATAGTTGTCTGCACGGTTGATGATGATTGTGTTGGCGCGTGGAATGTCGATTCCATTCTCGATGATCGTCGTCGCCACCAGCACGTCATACTTGAAGGCGACAAAGTCGAGGATCGACTCCTCCATCACTTTTTCGCCCATCTGGCCGTGTGCGACGACGAATCTCGCTTCCGGGACGATCCGTTTCAGCAGCGCGGCAACCTCTGTGATCGTCTCGACCCGGTTGTGGACGAAAAAGACCTGCCCCTGTCGCTGCATCTCCTGCTCGATTGCGCTGCGAATGATGTTCTCATTGAAGAGGACGACATTGGTCTGGATTGCCAGTCGATCGCGCGGAGGCGTCTCGATGACAGACATGTCGCGCAGTCCCAGAAGTGACATGTTGAGCGTGCGCGGAATTGGCGTCGCGCTCATCGTCAGCACGTCGACTCGCCGCTTGAGCTGTTTCAGTCGCTCCTTGTGGGCGACGCCGAACCGCTGCTCCTCGTCGACGATCACCAGCGCCAGATCCCTGAATTTCAGATCACGGGAGAGTATTCGGTGGGTTCCGATCAGAATGTCGATCTTGCCTGCCTCGACGCTGGCGATCACTTCCTTCTGCTCTTTCAGATTGCGGAAACGTGAGAGCAGGTCGATCGTCACCGGAAACGCAGCAAAGCGCGAGCGAAAGGTCTGGTAATGCTGGTAGGCCAGGACCGTTGTCGGCGCGAGCAGCGCGACCTGCTTACCCTCCATCGCCGCTTTGAAGGCGGCACGCATCGCGACCTCTGTCTTTCCGTAGCCGACATCGCCGCAAAGCAGCCGGTCCATCGGTGTTGGCTGCTCCATGTCGCGCTTGGTGTCGGCAACGGCCGTCGCCTGATCGGGAGTCAGCTCATATGGGAAGGCGTCCTCGAACTCACGCTGCCAGGGGCTGTCGATGCTGAAGGCAAAGCCGGTCACCAGCTTTCTCTCGGCATAGAGTTTGAGCAGCTCTTCCGCCATGTCACGCATCGCACGCCTCGCCCGTGCCTTGGTCTTCTGCCAGGCGATGCCACCAAGTCGATCGAGAGATGGGACGTGGGCTTCAGCGCTCGAGTATTTCTGAACGAGGTCGAGCCGCTCAACCGGAACGTAGAGTTTCGTTCCCTCCGCGAACATCAGGAGCATGAATTCGCGCTTCGGTCTGTTCGAGGTCTCTTCCGCCTGTCCGGTCAGTCGAGCGTAGACGTCGGCCGAAGTCTCAGGGCCGCCCGTGTCGATCTGCATCAATCCCTGAAACTGACCGATGCCATGATCGATGTGGACGACGTAGTCTCCGACTTTCAGATCGCGAAAATCGGATAAAAATGCACCCGCCTGCGCCCGGCGCGCCTTCTCGGTCTTCTTCGGACGGACCTCCTCGTCGAAGAGATCCTGTTCGGTGTAGGCGGTGAGTGGAATCGACGGGAGCGCGAATCCGACCGACAGCTCGCCGATCACGACCTCCGCTGCCCCGGCAGCATTGTATTCGAGCAGTACTTTACGGACACGATCCGCCACTCCGGCACTCGGAAGGACGAAGATGATGCGGTGTCCACTCGCTCTGTCACGCCTGCAATCGGCGGCGAGATCCCCCAACCGACCGTGCCAGCGTCTCACCGCCCGCGAAGAGATTTCGATCTCCGGGTTGCTGATCCCTTTTGGCTCGGGTGGAAAGAGGAAGAGCGGCGCCGTCGGCTCGCGCTGGAGAAATGCGCTGAAAGGATAGTCTTCTCGAAGTTCCGGCCGACGTCCCGGCACGGTATCCTCAACGCTCAGTGACTCGTCGACGTTCGTCGCATCACTGCCGAGCAGTCGCAGCTCGATCCGACTTTCATGCCCGATCTTTTGTCTCACTTCCGCTGGCGTCAGGAAGAGCCTCTCCGGCGGTAACCCAAGCTCGTCGATCGATTCGCATCTTTCAAAGCCGCGTTGCAGTTCGTCATAGATCGTCCGGATCTCTTTCTCGATCTCCGCCGGTTCATCGATTACGAGGATCGCATCGCGCAGGTAGTCGAAGACTGAATTGCTGAGCGGTCGAATTAGTGGCAGGAGGTGCTCCCAACCTGGAAACTCTTCACCCAAGTCGGCAAAGACCGTGCGGTCCCGGAGCGCACGGTCATACCGTTCCTCACTCCAGTGCCGCCGCGCTTCATCCCCCCACTGGCGAAGCGTCTCATTCCCTGCGCGCTCGTCACGCATCGGCGTGATCAGCGTCTCCGTCAATTCTCCAATCGATCGCTGAGTGTCCGGATCAAACTCTCGTATCGAATCGATCTCGTCTCCGAAAAATTCGATCCTGACCGGTCGTGGGCCGGACTCGCCAGCCTCCTCACCATTGCCGGTCGCCGGGGGGAAGATATCGAGTATTCCTCCACGAGATGAAAATTCGCCAATATTCCCAACCGGATCGCTCCGCACATAGCCGATCGATCCAAGGTGAGCAATCAGATCACTCAGTGGCAACTCCTCGCCCACTTTCACCCTGACCACCGACTGCCGAACCTCTTCAGGTGGAATGAACCGCTGAAGCAGCGAACGTGCCGTCAATAGCACCAGATCTCCACTGCCCTCTGCCAGTCGCCATAGTGCGAGCGCCCGCCGCTCCAGCAATGCGGCGTGTGGCGATGTTCCACTGTACGGATCGATCTCCGCCGCCGGAAGGCTGAAGACCGCACTCTCGCACTGCTCCTGACGATGAAACGAGCGATAAAAGAATTTCAGGTCCGGTTCCAGCGTCTCAAGATCCCTGTTCCGCCTTGTCACGATCACCAGCCGTCGCCCGGTCGAATGCTGCAGACTCGCCAGGACAAGGGCCTTTGCTCCATTGACGAGACCCGAGAGCCGCACGATACGCCGCCCGGCTCGAACCTCCGCCACCAATTGCTGGCAGGGTATGCTGTCTTCCAAAAATTGAAAGTTCATTGGCTGACCGATCTTCTCCCTGCCAATCACTTCACTGGCAATTACTCGATCTGTTTGGGGAAGGCCCCGGACATAGCCGTTCCAGAATTCGCGCAATGACGTCACTCGTCGAACAACCCTCGACGAATGGCAGGCTGAGAACCTCGCCTCCGGCTGCCTCTACCTCTTCACGCCCGATTATATCCGTTACCCCCCAGTCTCCACCCTTGACCAGAATATCGGGCAGAAGTTGCGCAATCAATTCACGCGGTGTCTCTTCATCGAAGATTGTTACATAGTCGACGCATTCCAGCGCCGCCATCACCTCTGCACGCTCATTCTCGCGCAGTATCGGTCGCGACGGACCTTTCAAGGCGCGAACAGATCGGTCACTATTCAATGCTACGATCAAGGCGTCACCCAATTCCCGCGCCAGCGTCAGATATCGCACATGGCCCGGATGGAGCAGGTCGAAACATCCGTTCGTAAAGACTACCCTGCGCCCAGCTTCCCGCAGAAGACGCCTTTCCGCGACCAGATTGCTGACTGACAGCACCTTCGTCGATGACTTTGATCGGGTCTGAGTATTATTTGCAGATTCCATAAGCAAAATGGTCTGCAAAGGCGCTCAGACCTTTCCAGACCTCTCGAAACTTCATCATTATATTTCTTCCGGTATAATTTGGGTGACCGGGCCCTGGACCCTGATCACCCAAAGTTTACCGGACGGGCCAGACGGCATAGTTCAGCAATTTATGGCCTCGCCGCAACCTTCTCGACATCCCTCATCAACCGAAGGGTGTTGCCGCCAAGAATCTTGCGGATATCGGCATCCTTATAGCCACGACGAACCAGGGCATCGGTGATCTTTGGCAGCCGCGTGACATCTTCCATTCCGACCGGCATCGGTCCCCCGTCAAAATCCGATCCCAATCCGACGTGATCGGCGCCCACCAATTTGACCGCATGATCGATGTGTTCAACGATCTTCTCCCAGCTCGCCTTCGGGGCTGGGCCATAGACTTTGGCAACCTCCTCGCGCCACTTCGCCATGTTCTCCCGTCCGGGATACTTTTGCATCATCTGGCGCATCACAGGCTGCGATTTCTGGCTGTACTCGAAGAGTGCCTGATCGAGATAGCTGTCGAGGTAGTTGATCTGGATCACCCCACCCTTCGCGGCAAGTGCCCTGATCATCTCATCTGTCATATTGCGCGCGTGGCCGGAGATGGCTCGGCACGACGAATGAGAGGCGATGAGTGGGGCTTTGCTCACCTCGAGCGCATCCCAGAATGTCTTGTCCGAGACGTGCGAGACGTCGACCATGACCCCAAGGCGGTTCAACTCCTGGACAACCTGCTTCCCGAAATCGGTCAGGCCATTGTGTTTCGGCTGGTCGGTGGAAGAGTCTGCCCAGTCAGTATTGACGGAATGGGTCAGCGTCAGGTACCGCACTCCCAGTCGGGCATACATTCGCAGCGTCGGCAGGCTGTTGTTGATCATGTGCCCGCCTTCCATTCCCATCAGCCCGGCAATCCGGCCATCCTTGTGCGCCTGCTCGACCTCGGCCGCCGTTGTACAGACTCGAACCTGATCGGGAAGGTCGCTCGCCAGCTTGTGAACCGCCGCGATCCGCTCCAGCGAATCACTCACCGCCTTTGGCCCCGTTACCGTCCCCGGCATATAGATTGAAAAGAAGAGCGCGTTCAGTCCGCCCTTTCGCATCCGCGGCAGGTCGATGTGGCCCGCTTCATGCTCCGCGGTAAATTTCCAGTCGGTCTGGAGTTTTGGTGTCACGTCGATATGCGTGTCCATGACGATCGATGAGAAATGGATCTTTCGTGCCCGCACCGCGATGTCGTCACCTTGCTGCGCCAGAACCGACGCTCCACTGACCAGCAGAATGATTACGCCGGTCAGGGACCTAAGTCTGCTTTTCATTGCTATCCCTCCGTGAAAAATGTCGATAAACGATTATTCCCGCAGTATGCATTCACCCGCCCACTTTAGTCCATAATAAAAGCGAACCGAGCGCGATGAGCCTGAATATCGGGGAGACTTTCGGAAAATTACCTGTCAGACTGGGATGGAAATCTCCGCTGCCCGGATAATTACCCGGATAATTACCTTGACAGTGGTTTTACGCGAAAATATAATCCGTAGTTTGTATTATGCTGAGTCTTTACTATGCTGAGTCTTGTAGTTATGGTCTTTAGGCTCTTTACGTTTACAGACGTTATCCAGTACAGGGGTTATCCAGCATTTAGTGGGCAACAATAATTAATTGTGGACGGACGTGGCGAGTGCCGGGTAAAAAGCATAGGGTTTGAAAAATAGAATACCTGAAGACCAGGTGTCCAAGTGAGTAGAAGAGAATAAGAAAGAGAAAGAGAAACGCAGTATGCCGAATCATAAGTCAGCCGAAAAAAGAGATCGTCAGAATGAGAAGCGGAACGCTATCAATACCACCAACCGCACCCGTCTTCGCTCACAGATCAGGAAGATTCGTACACTGATCGACAAGGGCACGGCCGCCGAAGTTCTCGAAGCCCTCCCGACGACCATCTCCACCATTGACAAGTCGGTTCAGAAGGGGATTCTTCATCGGAATGCCGCCGCACGTCACAAGGCGCGTCTCACTGCACGGGTCAACCAGTTGCAGGCGAAGTAGTTTCGAACAGAATCGGAAATTTCTGGCATAACTTCCGCATTCAAAATTTGTCAAAGCTCTAATCGCTCCCGCGGCTAGGGCTTTTTCCTGTTATTCGCTAAATTTTACTTCCCCCCCCCAAAAAAAAAATCTCCTTGACGAGCCACTCCTGGGATTGTAGGATTCTTTCAACACTGAGAAAGGAGGTGGTCGATTGAATAACATATCGGATTACAGTGAGGTGGCTGCGATTTAGCAGCATCTTTGTATTGGCGAAGAGCTGATCGGATGTTGCTAACTCAGAATCCACAGCTTACCGGGGGCCCTGCCGCGAGATGATCGTGGCAGGGCTCTTTCAATTTGCCATAATTAC